>NZ_JBEAJL010000115.1:0-198645 GCF_040065275.1 Klebsiella sp. JB_Kp042 | reverse complement strand
GGCGCCAAATAACGTAGGCCGGATAAGGCGTCAGCCGCCATCCGGCACAAACGCGACACTCGGCGTGATTGCCCGGCGGCGCTACGCTTGCCGGGCCTACTAAGGGGGCGAACCCGGCGCCAAATAACGTAGGCCGATAAGGCGTCAGCCGCCATCCGGCACAACGCGACACTCGGCGTGATTGCCCGGCGGCGCTGCGCTTGCCGGGCCTACAAAACCTGATAACCCTTTGATATAAATGCATCTTTATCCCGGATAAGGCGCAATGCGCCGTCATCCGGGGCATATGCAGATTAATCGTTCTGCGCGGTCTGGGCGCCGCCTTTCAGCATCGCCTCCGCCATCTGCGCTTCGCGCTGCTTTTTATAGCTCAGCGCCGAAGCCGGGACTGGCATCACCTTCCCGGTCTCGATCCACGTCCGCAAACGGCTGGCGTCGGCGAAGTGGGTATATTTGCCGAAGGCATCCATCACCACCAGCGCCACCGGGCGTTGGTTAATCACCGTGCGCATAATCAGGCAGTGGCCGGCAGCGTTGGTGAAGCCGGTTTTGGTCAGCTGGATGTTCCAGTTGTCGCGATACACCAGATGGTTAGTGTTGCGGAACGGCAGGCTGTAGGCCGGATGGGCAAAGGTGGCGGTCTCTTCTTTGGTGGTACTCAGCTGGCCAATCAGCGGATACTGCTCGCTGGCGATCAGCAGTTTGGTCAGATCGCGAGCGGTGGAGACGTTATGCACCGACAGACCGGTGGGCTCCACATAGCGGGTATGGGTCATACCCAGCGCCTGCGCTTTGGCGTTCATCGCGCGAATAAAGGCGTCGTAGCCGCCCGGATAGTGATGCGCCAGGCTGGCGGCCGCGCGGTTCTCGGAAGACATCAGCGCCAGCAGCAGCATATCGCGGCGGCTGATCTGGCTATTGAGACGCACGCGGGAGTAAATCCCCTTCATTTCCGGAGTATGGCTGATATCCACCGTCAGCATTTCATCCAGCGGCAGATGGGCATCGAGTACCACCATGGCGGTCATCACCTTGGTGATCGACGCCATCGGGCGCACCAGATCCGGCTGGCTGGCGTAGATGATTTTTTTGGTGGCCAGATCGACGATCATGGCGCTGCCGGAAGCGATGTCCGGCTGCGAGGCGGTGACCGCCGTCGGGGTTTTTGCTAACGCCTGGGGCGCAAAAGGCACAGCCAGCAGCAAGGTCAGGCTGAGCAAAGAGACTCGGAATTTCGGCATCATGGGCATTCTGAAAAGTATTTTTGCACGTTATGGAACGTACGCCGCGAGGTTAAGTGGGCAACATCGCTGGCAAACGCCATCATACCGCGCCGTAAGGCCCTGTGCCTAATAAGAATCGTGAAGAAATGCTGCATTGCCGACATAAAATACATATTTGCCGGCAATGCATATTGACCCGTTTGGTCCGATCAGAACAGTCGGTAGCCATAGCCCCATAGCACCACGGTGATCGCCAGCAGTACTTCCAGCACCAGCACCCCGATGGCCAGGGTCGAGCTGGCGAAACTGAGCCCCTCTTCCCGGTTAATGCTCAGGAAGGTCGGGATCCCGAGATAGAGCAGATAACCGGTATAGAACAAGGCAACGGTACCGATCAGCGCGCACAGCCAGACCAGCGGATAGAGCGCCACAATCCCGCTCAGGAACAGCGGCGTGGCCACATAGCCGGCAAAGACCATGCAGCGTTTCAGGGAAGGCTGCTGCGGATATTGCCTGGCCATCCACCAGATAACCCGCCCCATGATCGCCACCCCGGCCAGCATCACGGCATAAAACAGGACAGCCAGAGCCAGCCCGGTCCACATCGACAGTTTAATAATGGTGCCGTCACCGAAGTTCCAGCCCAGCTGCGTGGTGCCGATAAAGGCGCAAACCACCGGAACCGCCGCCATCAGCAGCACATGGTGCGTATAGTGATGAGAAATGGTTTCATTCTCGCTCTTTATCACGCTCATCTCCCGGTTGGGATGAGCGAAGAGCCCCCAGACATGGTTCATAGCGTCCCCCTTGTCACGGCTTCGTACTGCACTGATCCAAGTATAATTCACCCTGTAGATTATTTTGTGTACAGCACAAAAAATCTGCGTCGCCGCGTTTTGGCCTGCAGGGTGTATGATTAACAGGTGATGAGGTAAGGAGATAAGCTGTTTATGGATATCAATCACCTGATTTCCCAGTATGGCTACGCGGCGCTGATCGTCGGCAGCATGGCGGAAGGTGAGACCATTACCCTGCTGGGCGGCGTCGCGGCGCATCAGGGACTACTGAAGTTTCCCCTGGTGGTGATCGCTGTCGCCCTCGGCGGGATGATTGGCGATCAGTTGCTCTATCTGCTTGGTCGCCGCTTCGGCGGGCGCATTCTGCGCCGTTTCTCCAGCCAGAAGGCGCGGATCAGGAAAGCCCAGCGCATGATCCAGCACCGGCCGTGGCTGTTTGTCATCGGCACCCGCTTTATGTACGGCTTCCGGGTGATCGGCCCCCTGCTGATCGGCGCCAGCCGCCTGCCGCCGCGCATTTTCCTGCCGCTGAATATTGCCGGGGCGCTGGTGTGGGCTCTGCTGTTTACCACCATAGGCTATGTTGGCGGCGAGGTGGTTGGCCCGTGGCTGCACCACCTCGACGCCCATCTGAAGCACTGGATCTGGCTGATCCTCGCGGTGGTGGTGGTCGTGGCCGCCCACTGGTGGTTCAGGCGGCGCGAAGGGAAGAAGAAAGACTGAGCGGCGCGCCCGCTGACGCGCCGGGGGGCCGGTTACTTCACGCTCTGGTGGTAGCCGCCGCCGAGGGCCGAGGTCAGCTGAATGCTGGCGTCAATCCACTGGCCGTGCAGGCGCAAGGCGGTGATACGCTCCTGCAGCGCCGGGAGCTTCGCCATACTGACCCGGGAGCCGGGCAAGATCCCCGCCGCCATCCGGGCCTGCGCCAGGTCCACCACCCGCTGGGCGTCTTTTTCAACCTGCTGCTGCTGTTGGCTCTTGGCCATCAGCGTCTCGACCTGGCTGGCGGTTTTCGCCACCTGGTTGACGGCGTCCACCACCGCTTTGTTGTACTGGGCGATGGACAGGCTGTTCTGCGCGCTGGCGATATCCAGATTGGCATTGAGGCGACCGCTGTCGAAGATCGGCAGCGTCAGTCCGGCGGTGACGCCCATCTGCTGCGCCGAATGGCGGAAAAGATCGCTTAAGTGCAGGGCATCCTGCTGCAGGAACGCCATCAGATTGATGTCCGGGTAAAACGCCGCCTTCGCCGCGTCCACTTCGCTCAGCGACGCCTCGATATACCAGTGAGCAACCTGCAGATCCGGGCGGCGCGCCAGCAGCTCATAGCCAAGGGTGTCCGGCAGCTGCGCGCTGACCGTCGGCAGGCTGGCGGGTTTGAGGTTTAGCGACTGGCTCTGGCTGTTGGTCAGGGCCATCAGCCGCGCTTCAATCTCTTTCATCGTGCCCGCCACGTCCGCCAGCTGCTGGTCGGTTTTACTGACGTTAATATCGTTTTCCGCCCCTTCGGCGGAGTTGGTGATCCCGCGCTGATACAGGGCCTTGTCGACCGTCACGATATTATTTTGCTCGTTTTTCACCTGCTGCAGCACCGCTTTGATCGCCGCTTCCGTCTGCCACTGCCAGTACAGGCGCGCCACGCTGCCGGAGAGCAGCTCGCGGGTCTGAGCCTGCTCGGCCACCTGGGCTTTCAGCTCGCCGATGCGGGCTTTCACCAGCGCACGGTTTTTGCCCCACAGATCGAGATCCCAGCCGGCGGTCAGGCCGAAGGTACCGTTGGTGTACCACGGGCCGGTATTGCCGTCGGTGTCGGTGGCGAACGGCCCCATCAGGCCTTCGGCCGACATGCGTTGACGTTCGATGTCAGCGGAGAAATCCATCTCCGGGCCAAGATTCGCCTGCGACATTCTGGCCTGCGCTTCGGCAAGCCTGATGCGCTGTTCGGCAATCTGCATATCCGGCGCGTTGGCGAGCGCGCGCTGAATCAAATTATCCAGTTGGGCATCGTGGTAGTCTTTCCACCAGTCGGTCTGCGGCCAGCCGTTTTTGACGGCGGCGGGGAGATCCATGGCAACATGGGAAGCCGGAATTTGCTGCTGCGGCGGACGAGCAACCTCATGGGAAGGCGCGCAGCCTACCAGCGCGATGGCCAGGGGCAAGGCCGCCAGCACGCTATTATTTAATCTCAATTTCATTAGACAGGTCAGATAATATAATCAGGTGAGTGATCATAAGTTAATTGAATTAAACGCGTTTAGTAAAGCGTGTGACTAAATTATTAGTTTGCTAAAAATAAACAAACTTATCAATTCAAGGGATGAATATGAGCCAGAATATTTATGACGATCCGCACTTCTTCGCCGGCTATGCAACCCTCGATCGTTCGGTGAAAGGGCTGGATGGCGCACCGGAGTGGCCTGCCCTGCAACAAATGCTGCCGCCGCTAGCCGGTTTGCGGGTGGTGGATCTCGGCTGCGGCTACGGCTGGTTTTGCCGCTGGGCGCAGCAGCAAGGAGCCAGCCAGATAATGGGGTTTGATATCTCCCGGCGTATGCTGGCGCAGGCACGGGAAATGACTCGCGGGGATGAGATTGACTACCGCTGCGCCGATCTGCAAACCCTGACGCTGCCCGCCAACAGCTGCGATCTGATCTACAGCTCGCTGGCTCTGCATTATTTACCCGACATCGCCCCGCTCTTCTCCACCCTGCAGCAGGCGCTGGTCCCTGGCGGTATCCTGGTCTTTTCTGCCGAACATCCCATCTATACCGCGCCGCTGCAGCAGGGATGGCAGGTGAATGAACAGGGGCAAAAGAGCTGGCCGGTCAGCCACTATCAGCAGGAGGGGGAGCGCGTCAGCAACTGGTTTGCCGAGGGCGTCATTAAACAGCACCGCAAACTCTCGAGCTGGATAAACGCGCTTATCGCCGCCGGTTTTGTGCTGGAGCAGCTGGATGAGTGGGGGCCAGGCGCCGAACAGATTGCTCAACAGCCCGCCCTGGATGAAGAGAAAGAGCGGCCGATGATCTTTTTACTGCGCGCGCGTAAACCGGTTTAATCCCCCGCCCGACGATGGCCGGGCGGGGAAGCGTTACGCTTTCAGGCTGGCGCCGCGGCTGGCAATCACCTCTTTATACCAGTCAAAGCTCTTCTTCTTACTGCGCGCCAGGGTGCCGGTGCCGTCATCATGGCGGTCGACATAGATAAAGCCGTAGCGCTTCGACAGCTCCGCCTTCGAGGCGCTCACCAGGTCAATCGGTCCCCAGCTGGTAAAGCCCATCAGCTCAACGCCATCGTCAATGGCCTCCCGCGCCTGCACCAGATGGTCGTTCAGGTAGCTGATGCGGTAGTCATCGTTAATGCTGCCGTCGGCTTCCACCTTATCTTTGGCGCCCAGACCGTTTTCCACGATAAACAGCGGCTTCTGATAGCGATCCCACAGCACGTTCAGCAGCGTACGCAGGCCCAGGGGGTCTATCTGCCAGCCCCACTCCGAGCTCGCCAGGTGCGGGTTCGGCACCATGCTGAGAATATTGCCGCGCGCCTGCTGGTTCAGCGCCTCATCGGCGGTGACGCACCCGGTCATGTAGTAGCTGAAGGAGATAAAATCGACGGTGGTTTTCAGCGTGTCGCGATCGGCCTCGGTGATGTCGAGCGTGATGCCGTTGTCGCGGAAAAAGCGCTGCATATAGCCCGGGTACGCCCCGCGCGCCTGCACGTCGCCGAAGAACTGCCAGCTGCGGTTCTCCTGCAGCGTCTCGAACACATCTTCGGGTTTGCAGCTCAAGGGATACATCAGCCCGCCGAGCAGCATATTGCCGATTTTGCCCTCGGGCACCAGCTCGTGACAGGCTTTGACCGCCAGGGCGCTGGCCACCAGCTGGTGGTGAATGGCCTGATATACCTCGCCTTTGCTGCTGCCGGCCGGCAGGCCGACGCCGGTCATCGGGGCATGCAGCGACATATTGATTTCGTTAAAGGTCAGCCACAGTTTGACCCTGTTTTTATAACGGCTGAACACCGTCCGGGCGTAGCGCTCAAAGAAGCCAATCACCTGCCGGCTACCCCAACCGCCGTAGTTTTTCACCAGCGCCCACGGCATTTCATAATGCGACAGCGTCACCAGCGGGGTGATGTTGTGCTTCGCCATCTCGTCGAACAACTTGTCGTAGAACACGAGTCCGGCTTCGTTCGGCTCGGCGTCATCGCCGTTGGGGTAGATACGGGTCCAGGCGATGGACACCCGCAGGCAGTTAAAGCCCATCTCGGCAAACAGGGCGATATCTTCCGGGTAACGATGGTAAAAATCGATCGCCACATCCTTAATCCCGCTGTCGCCGGGTACGCGCTCGACCACTTCGCCGAAGACGCCGTGCGGCTGCGCATCGGAGGTGGATAACCCTTTGCCATCTTCCAGGTACGCCCCTTCCACCTGATTCGCCGCGGTCGCGCCGCCCCATAAAAAATCTGCCGGGAATGTTTTCATCTCTCTCTCCTGTGATTAATGGCTGACTGACAACAGCGGCTGACCGGCTTCGACGGCGCTGGGCGCCACCGTGTCGATCTCACGATAGTCATCGCTGTTGCTGATAATAATCGGGGTCGCCAGGTCGTAACCGGCGTCCAGAATTGCCTGACGATCGAACTCAATCAGCAGATCGCCGGCCTGTACTCTGTCGCCCTCTTTCACATGCGCGGTAAACGGCACGCCGTCGAGTTTGACCGTGTCGATGCCGACGTGGATCAGCAGCTCAATGCCGCTGTCGCTCTGCAGGCCGATGGCGTGTTTGGTCTGAAACAGAGAGGCCACTTCGCCGGTGAACGGGGCGATGACTTTGCCTACCGCCGGGATAATGGCGACCCCATTCCCCAGCAGGCCGCTGGCGAAGGTGCTGTCCGGCACCTGATCGAGGGCGATGACGCTGCCGCTCATCGGCGCCAGAATGTCGTTTGCCGAGACCGGCGCTACCGCCACGGCGCCCGGAGCGGCGCTGGCGCGCGGCAGGCCGGCGAAGAAAGTTAAGCCACAGGAGATAATCAACGCCGCGAAGATGCCCACTATGCCGCCCCAAACGGTGCTATCAAGCCCTTGGGGCGGGATCATTTGCGCCACGGTAAAAATGTTCCCGAAGCCGAATGAATAGACGTTAGCATTACTGAAACCCACAATAGCGCCGCCGATGGCGCCCGCCACGCAGCCGAAGATAAACGGCCGGCGCAGCGGCAATGTTAAGCCATAGATAGCGGGCTCGGTAATGCCGAAGATGCCCGCTGAAAACGCAGAACCGGCCAGCACTTTCTGACGGGCATCGCGGGTTTTCAGCAAAATACCCAGCACCGCGCCGACCTGCCCCATAACGGCCGGCAGCAGCATGGGCAGCATGGAATCATGGCCAAGCACCGTCAGATTGTTAATCATCAGCGGAATCAGTCCCCAATGCAGGCCGAAGATCACACAAACCTGCCACAGCGCGCCCATCGCCGCTCCCGCCAGCCACGGCGCCACCGCGTAGATAATCTGATACCCCTGGGCCAACAGATGACTGAGCCAGGTCGCCAGAGGGCCAATCAGCAGAAACGTCAGCGGAACCACAACGGCGAGACAAATCGCCGGCGTAAAAAAGTTTTTCATCGATGACGGCAGCAGCGCGTTGCTCTTGCGCTCCAGCCAGCAGCAGACCCATGAGGCGAGAATAATCGGGATCACCGATGAGCTGTAATTAATAAAGGTCACCGGGATGCCGAGAAAGTGCTCCACCGCCGCGGCCGGCGCCTGGCTGGCCTCAAAGGCCTGAATCATCAGCGGGTGGGTTAACGCCCCGCCGATCACCATCGAGACAAACGGGTTACCGCCAAATTTTTTACCGGCGGTGTAGCCGAGAAACAGCGGGAAGAAAAAGAACAGCGCGTCGCTGGCGGCAAACCAGATTTTATAGGTTCCCTGTTGCGGGGTCAGCCAACCGCAGACGACCGCCAGCGCCAGCATCCCTTTCAGGATACCGGAGGCCGCCAGCACGCCGATAAACGGCGTGAAAATTCCCGACACGACATCGATGATCTGCCCCAGCAGCGACCCTTTTTCAACGCTTTCCGCCACCGGTTCGCTGTCGTCGCTTAACCCTGCCTCCTGACGCACCGCCAGCCAGACGTCGTGAACGTGGTTGCCAATCACCACCTGAAACTGGCCGCCGCTCTCCACCACCATAATGACGCCCGGGTTGGCCTTCAGCCCTTCGGCATCGGCTTTGCCGTTATCTTTCAGCTTAAAACGCAGACGTGTCGCACAGTGAACCAGACTCACAATGTTCTCTTTGCCGCCGACGCGGCGGAGAATATCCTGCGCGAGTGCTTTATATTCCATGCTCTTTTCCTTACTGCCGCTGTCCGCAGACAACCGGCGACTGAGTAGTAAAAATAAAAAAAACCCGAGAACCACGCCGGTAGGCGTCGCGCTCAGGTTTTGCCTGCATCATGCAGTAACAATCCAGTTTTGTCGGGAGACTTAGCGTCCCTCTTTTCTTACCCGTTCAATATGAATGGCAAGAAACATAATTTCTTCGGTGGTCAGCGCCCGCTGATACTGCTTTTGCAGATGCGTCGCCACCGTTTCCGCGCACTTCCACGCTTTGGCGTAGTTGTCTTTCACCGCGCTGTGCAGCGAGACGTCGTCATCTTCCACCACCGTACGGGTCAGCATCCGCTGGGCGAAAAACTTCAGGTGGGTGACGAAACGCTGATAGCTCAGCGACTCCTCGTCGTAGTTCAGCTGCAGCTGATACTTCACCAGCTGCAGGATCTCCTGCATCACCCGGGTCACGTGCATGACCTCCGGCATTTCGCTGTTGAGCTGCGCCGTCACCAGATGGAGGGCGATAAATCCGGCTTCATCCTCCGCCAGCGCCACGCCGAGCCGTTTGCCAATAATGGCCCTTGCCTCCTGGCCCAGCGCGAACTCCTTCGGATAGAGCCGCTTGATCTCCCACAGCAGCACGTTACGCAGCGCGATGCCCTTTTTCTGCCGCTCGATAGCAAAGTGACAGTGATCCGTTAACGTGATGTACAAACTTTCCTGTAACTTGCCCAACCGCCCGCGCGCCAGGTCGATAATGCGATCGCAGGTGGTCATCACTTCTAACGGAATCTGACTGAGCAGTTCACCTAAGCGGCCGACCAGTTCATCACTTTGTAAGGCGAAGACTTTTTCAATTTTGCTGTCGTCCAGCGCGTCGCCCGGGCGTTTCTGAAAGGCCAGCCCTCGCCCCATCACCACCTGTTCGCGCTGGTGTTCGTCAAGAACCACCACCACATTGTTATTGAGTACTTTGGCGATTTGCATATTGACCCCAGAAACAAAAAAACCTGACCCCCGACGAAACGTCAGGTAATCAGGTTTTGCCTGCCGCAGCAGTTGCAATCCAACGCCAGCACTGTAACAACTTCTGCTGCGCGCTCAACCTGACAAGTGAAAAAACGTGATTAAGATCGCGACTATCAGAAGGTCACGACGGTTTTCCACTCCACCACCCACGCGTCCTGGGTCTGCGCAACGCTGCCCGGACGGTGCCAGTACTGCAGGCCCGGCTGCAGCTCCAGCCAGGAGACCGGACGGAAGCGATAATAGAGTTCGCCGTTCAGCGAGTGGCCGGCCACCGGCTGCCAGGCCGGATCGTTATAGTCGGCGGCGCCGCTGAGCTGGTTCATATAGCGCTGATTGCGCGCGTAGTGGCTGCTCATGTCGATCCACGTCAGGCCGAAGCCGATCCAGTCCTCCGGACGGGCGTCAAACAGCCCGCGGTAACGCATCGAGGCGGCGACGGCGGAATGGATATAGTTGCTGCGCTGGTCGCTGAGGCTGCCGCTCAGCGAGACGCTCATTCCCCGCAGCGGATCGTCGGCGTGGCGGGTAATCTGCTGGTTCAGGCCGGCGTACATAAACCAGGTGCTGTCGTGCTCGGCGTAGCCCTGCGGGTCCGTCGCCCCGGCGCCGCCGGATTTGCCGCTGTAGAGGTCGCTTTGCGGCGCGTTAGTCCAGACCACGCCGAGGTTATAGGCTCCCGGCAGGCCATTCATCAGCGGACGGGTTTCGATCTCCAGCGGCAGTAAAATGCCTTTGCTGCCCTTCGTCGACCAGCTCCAGGCATGGCTGCGCGAGGCGGCCTGCGGGTTTTGCTCCATCACCCCGCCTTTGAGGGTGACCGTCGGCGTCAGCTTGTACTCCAGGGTGGTGCCCCAGGTGTGGATGTTCCAGTTATTCCAGGTCAGCGAGTTGGCCGATTTGCCGCCGCACTGGGTCAACAGCTGGAAATCGCAGGGAATGATCTGGTCGAAGGTTTGCACCTTGTTCATCATGCCGATGCGCCAGGTCAGACGACGGTCGTCAAAGCTGCGGGCGAAGGTCAGCCAGCCGAGACGGGTGATCGACCCGCCGCCCCAGCTCTCCTGCGACAGATCGTTGAAGCTGACCCGCGGATCCTGCAGCCGTTTCGTGGTGAGGTTATCATCGTGGTTGCGGTTGACGATGTTGCCCTCGAGACGGGCGTCCGGTATGCCTGTCCAGCGCTCAAGATCCTGGGTAAAGGTCAACGACACCTGGTCAATATAGGCCAGATGTTTATCGTGGTTATAACCGCCGCCGGCGTTGTAGGCCATCTCGTTAAGATAGCCGAGATTATAATGAAAGCCGTTCTCTTCAAGGATTGGACGAATACCCAGCATATCGCCCAGCAGCCCTGGCTGTCCGGCTTCAAACCCCAGCACGCTGCCGTTCCACGCCGGGGTTTGCGCCGCGTTCACGACGGGCGCCATCGCCGCCAGCGCCGCGCCGATAAAAAGCTGATTTATTTTTTTGTTATACATTGTGATCTCCACCGTGACTGAATAAAAACAAAGGGGATCCCCAGGCTATTTATTTACCTGTTTTCTTTTTTAAAAAATGAATGGCAAGGGGCGTCCTTCGGTAATAAAACCGCGACCGTGCCAGAGAAAAGATGAATGACAATCTCTTGTTTTACGTCATCATTTATCCACCGTTAAATTTTGGCCAAAAAAAAACCTAAGCACTTGCCGCCACGAATGACGGAAGTGCTTAGGTTTTGCCTGCGTTCAGTAGCAATCCTGAATTGATTGACCGCACAGTATCACTTTATTTCACTCATGCCTATCATCAATAGGCTGGCAAGTAATAATATGTGAAGCGAATAACAATATGGCGCTTAATAGCGGGCGATCGCCGCCGCTATTTCAGCAGAGGTTTGCAGGGCGCGAATTTCATTAAACAGCGTCAGCGCCTCGGTATATTCCTTGCGTAAATAGCCCAGCCACTGCTTAATTCTCGCCACATGATACAGGCCGGTATCGCCCTGCTTTTCCAGACGGGTATATTTTTGCAACAGCCGAACCACCTGCGGCCACGGCATGCGCGGTTCGTTGTATTTGATCACCCGGCTGAGGTTCGGTACGTTGAGCGCCCCGCGGCCAATCATCACCGAATCGCAGCCGGTGACGGCCATACAGTCCTGAGCGCTTTGCCAGTCCCAGATTTCGCCGTTGGCGACTACCGGAATGGTCAGGCGCCGGCGGATCTCGCCGATGGCCTGCCAGTTGATGCGCTCCGCTTTGTAGCCATCCTCTTTGGTGCGGCCGTGGACCACCAGCTCGCTGGCCCCCGCCTGCTGCACCGCGTCGGCGATTTCAAAGCGCCGTTCGCCGCTGTCCCAGCCGAGACGAACTTTCACCGTCACCGGCAGATGACCGGGCACCGCCTCGCGTATCGCCTTCGCGCCGCGATAGATAAGCTCCGGGTCTTTCAGCAGCGTCGCCCCGCCGCCGCTGCCGTTCACCAGCTTCGACGGACAGCCGCAGTTTAAATCGACGCCCCACGAGCCAAGCGCCACCGCG
Source organism: Klebsiella sp. JB_Kp042 (assembly GCF_040065275.1). Classification (NCBI taxonomy): domain Bacteria; kingdom Pseudomonadati; phylum Pseudomonadota; class Gammaproteobacteria; order Enterobacterales; family Enterobacteriaceae; genus Klebsiella; species Klebsiella sp. JB_Kp042. The sequence continues at coordinate 186,728 of NZ_JBEAJL010000115.1, read as the reverse complement.
CGGGCGGCGTTTTCCGCCAGCCACTCGGGATATTGCCCCAGCAGCTGGACGCGCACGCGGGTACCGGACGGGGTGCGGCTTTGATGATGCAGTTCCGGGCACAGCCTGTAGAACGATTTAACCGGCAGCAGTTGATCCACCACCCGCAGAAACTCGGTGATGCACAGATCGTAATCGTTCACTTCGGTCAGCAGCTCGCGCACCAGCGAATCGAGCACGCCTTCCATCGGCGCCAGTAGTACACGCATATCGTTACCCGGAAAAAAAAGAGGCGCTATGGTAGCGCCTCCGGGCGTTGGTTGAAAGATCTCAATGCAGGGCCTCAGCGCGGTGCAAGGCAGTTATCCTCTTTCCAGCCATACAGCCACTCCATGCCGCGATAGAATTCCTGCTGACTTTTGCCCTTCCACAGCAGATTACGCACCTGCCGCTCGACGCCTGCCGCGTGATAGATCCGCCCCATCTCGCGGGTGGACCAGACAATCCGCGCGGTACGCGGAATACGCACCGACTCATACAGCGCGAAGGCGCGGGCGGCATCGCCATCGCACTGCTGCAGCGCTTTACCTATCGTGACCGCATCCTCCAGCGCCATGCAGGCGCCCTGCGCCATATACTGCGCCACCGGATGGGCAGCATCCCCTACCAGGGTAATGCGATCGTTGCCCCACTTTTCAACCGGCTCGCGGTCGGCGGTAGACCAGCGCCGCCAGGAGGTTGGTTTGTCCAGCATCTGCCGCGGGCGTGGATGAATACCTTTAAAATAGGAGAGCACCTCCGCTTTGCTGCCGTCGCGCACGCCCCACTCCTCGCTTTCGCGGCTGTGGAAGGTAACCACCAGGTTGTACTGTTTGCCGCCGCGCAGCGGATAATGCACCAGATGACAGTGCGGCCCGGCCCATAGTACCGGGGCGTTAATCCGCAGGTCTTCCGGCATATCAGCCGCCTCGATCACCGCACGATATACCACATGGCCGGTGACCCGCGGCGCATCGCCGAGCAGGCTCTGACGCACCACGGACTTCACGCCGTCGCAGCCCAGCAGAATATCGGCGGTCCAGTTGTTGCCTTTGTCATCAAAGACGGTCACCTCATCGGCGGTCTGGCGAATATCCACCACCTGGGTGGAAGTCCGGTATTCCACGCCGGGATGGGTCAGCGCCGCTTCCCACACGGTGGCGTGAATATCTACCCGGTGGATCACCGCATAGGGTCCGCCGAAATGGTCGCGGAAGGCCTGGCCGGTCTCAATACACACCACCTCTTCCCCATTCACCGCATCCATCATCGTGATGTGGTCGGTAAAGACCGCCCGCTGGCGCGCCACATCACCGACGCCCAGACTATCCAGCGCCGAAAAAGCATTCGGCCCCAGCTGGATACCGGCGCCGATTTCACCGATTTCATGCGCCTTCTCCAGCAGCATCACTTTGATCCCCTGGCGCGCCAGAGAGAGCGCCGTCGCCGCGCCGCCAATGCCGCCGCCGACGATAATTGCTCGCGTCACTTTCGCCATACTCTTTCCTCCCTAGGCCGGAATTTTGTCTTGTTGATTTTCCGGCGCGGCGGCGATAAACGCCGGTAGCCGGGTACAGGTGTCGTACACCGCCTGGCAGCGCGGATAATGGCTAAGGTCGCATCCCATCCGCTGCGCGTTGGCCCACTGCGGCACCAGGCAGCAGTCGGCGAGCGTCGGCCTGTTACCGACGCAGTAATCGCCGGATTTCGCCTGCCGCAGCAGTTGCTCCAGCGCGCTCAGCCCCTGCTGGATCCAGTGGGCGTACCAGCGCTGCTTTTCCTCTTCGCTGATCTTCAGCTCATCGCCCAGGTAGCGTAACACCCGTATGTTATTAATCGGATGGATATCGCAGGCAATGACGTGGACCATCTCCAGCACCCGCATCCGTGCCGGATCTTCCGGGGGCACCAGCGGGTTGTGCGGATAATGGCGGTCGAGCCAGTCAATTATCGCCAGCGACTGGCCCAGCGATTCACCGTCATCGGTGATGAGCGTCGGCACCAGCCCAACCGGATTCAGCCGCCGGTACTCCAGCGCATTCTGCGCACCAATGCGGATATTCACTCCCACGCTCTGATAGTCAATGCCCTTCAGCGCCAGCGCAATGCGCACGCGGTACGAGGCGGAGCTATTAAAAAAACTGTACAGCTTCATCGCTCACCTCACACCACGCGAACGGCAACTGGCGTCAGTCCGTCGACGTTACCGGTGATCACATCGCCCTTCACGACCGCGCCAACGCCTTCCGGAGTGCCGGTAAAAATCAGATCCCCCGGCTGCAGTTCGAAAAAGCCCGAGAGATAGCTGATGGTTTCATTCACCGACCAGATCAGATGGCGAATATCGCTGCGCTGACGATCTTGGCCATTGACCTGCAGCCAGATCCCGGCCTGATTCACCTCGTGGATATCGGCGGCTTTATGCAACGGCGCGATGGGGGCGGAAAGATCGAAGGCTTTACCGATCTCCCACGGCCGCCCCATCTGGCGCATCTCCATCTGGCGGTCGCGACGGGTCATATCCAGGCCGGTGGCATAGCCCCAGATATATTCCTGCGCCTGCTCCAGGGGAATATCGCGCCCCTGTTTACCAATCGCCACCACCAGCTCAATCTCGTAGTGATAGTTGTCAGTCTGCGTCGGGTAAGGCAGATCCCGCGTTTCGCCAGCGGCAACCGGGACCACCGCATCCGCCGGTTTGCAAAAGAAGAACGGCGGCTCGCGATCGGGATCGAACCCCATTTCACGGGCGTGGGCGGCATAGTTGCGGCCAACGCAGTACACGCGGCGGACCGGAAACTGCGCATCGCTGCCAACGACAGGGATGCTGACTGGGGCCTGGGGTGCAAAAACGTATTGAGTCATGATGATTTTCCTTATTATTAATAACGCGCTTCGCGGAACAGGCCTAAGGCCTCCTGTACCGGACGGTCCGAGAAGCTGAATAAAACGCACTCTTCGCGGGCGCTGAACGAGACGCCATGCCAGGTCGGCACCACGAAGATATCTTTTGCCTGGAAGACAAAGGTTTGTTCGCCAATGGTCACCTGGCCACTGCCTTCCACCACGTGGTAGATGGTGCTGTCGGTGGTTTTCGCCACCCGCGACCGGAACCCTTTCGGCAACAGCTGCAGGAATGCGCCCATCGAGGGCATCGGATATCCGCCGGTTACCGGGTTGACGTAGCGCATCTTATAGCCGTCCCAATCATCGGCCGCGCCGAGACGGGTCAGGTCGTGCAGGGCTTCGCGACTGCGCTCGTAGCGGTAGTTGAAAATTGGCGAGGAATTCCCTGCCTGGTGGCGCAGCGGCAGCATATTGGCGGCGTAGCGCGGCAGATAATCACCCTCCGGGCGGGTGACCGGCTGCTGATCCTGCGGGTAATCTTCCGCAAAGCCGCAGCCAAGATAGTTGACCAGCGGCAGATCGAGCCCGTCCAGCCAGATAACCGGTTCATCCCCCGGATTACCATGATCGTGCCAGCGCCACTGCGGCGTCAGGATAAAATCGCCGGGACTCATGGCCGTGCGCTCGCCATCGACGGCGGTAAACGCGCCGTGGCCTTCCACGACAAAACGCAGCGCCGACTGGTTATGACGATGGCTCGGCGCTACTTCGCCGGGCATGATCAGCTGCAGGCCTGCATACAGCGACGAGGTTATGGACGACTGGCCGTGCAGCTGCGGGTTCTCCAGCACCAGCACCCGGCGCACCGCCTCTTTGGCGCCGATGAGCTGCCCGCTCTCCAGCAGCAGCGGGCGGATCTCCTGATAGTTCCAGTACGCCGGGGCGCAGTTGGCGTTCGGCGTTTGCGGGACCAGGTGGTGCAGCGATTCCCACAGCGGGGTCAGGTTCTGCCCGGAAATCTGTTGATAGAACCGCTGGCGATCGCGGCTCGTCTCGGTGGTGAATGATGTCATTATTATTCTCCTTACTTGTTCACGATGCCGGTGGAGGGCAACGCGTCGGGTACCGATCCAGAGTGGCGGACCGCCAGGGTCAGCAGGATAAGCATCCCCGCGCTGACCGCAGCCGGAACCGCAATAACGTAAAACAAGGTGCTAAAAGAGAGATTCATCGCCATCATCATGCCGCCGGAGAGCGACCCGACGATGGCGCCGCAGCGGCCCACGGCATTGGACCAGCTTACGCCGGTGGCGCGGCTTTGGGTGGGATAGAGCGTAGCGGTCAGGGCATTAAGGCCCACCTGGGAACCGCTGACGCCAATCCCGGTGCCGAAAATCGCCAGCGCCATCAGCCACAGCCCGTTTTCGCTTAAACCAATCATCACGATGCACAACGCCCCCAGACAGTAGCTCAGCGCCAGCACGCGGAAGGGATTAAAGCGGTCCATCAGAACGCCAAGCAGTAAAGCCCCAAGCGTACCGCCGATCTGAAACGCGGCGGTGACCCACGACGCATGCTGGAGATCGATCCCGCGATGGTTAAGCAGCGTCGGCATCCAGCTGGAAAGCAGGTAGATAATCAGCAGGCTCATAAAGAACACCACCCAGAGCATCAGGGTGATCGCCAGCTGGCGGCCGACAAACAGCTGGCTAATACTGCCCTTCGGCCCGGCTGCCGGTTCATCCAGCCAGAACCGGGTATCGGGATAGCGCTCGCCGGTGATAGCGCTGACCGTTCTGGCGATGGTGGCCTGCGGCAGCCCGCGGCGTACCTGCCAGCGAGGGGATTCCGGCAACACCCACAGCAGCGCGACGGCCAGCAGCAGCGGCAGGATCCCGCCCAAGGCCAGAATGCCGTGCCAGCCAATGCGCGCCACCAGCTGCGCGCTCACCACGCCACCCAGCGCTAAGCCGAGCGTGAAGCCGCAGAACATCAGGGTAACCAGAGCGCCACGGCGGCGGGCCGGCAGATATTCCGAAGTCATGGTAATGGTATTGGGCATCGCTCCCCCCAGCCCCAGACCGGTGAGGAATCGCAGGATCACCAGCATGTCAAGGCTGGTAGAGAACGCCGAAAGCAGACTGAACAAACCAAACAGCGCCACGCAGAATTCGATCACCCGTTTGCGGCCAAAGCGGTCAGAAAGCGGTCCGCAGAGCAGCGCCCCGGCGGTCAGCCCCAGCAGTCCGGCGCCAAACAGCGGCGCCAGATCGCCGGCGCTTAGCTGCCAGTGAAGACGAATGTCGGGGGCGATAAAACCGATGGCGGCGGTATCGAAGCCGTCGAGCATCACCACCAGGAAACAGCAGATAATCACACGCCACTGCAGCGCGCCCACCGGGGCGGCGTTAAGCAAGGTCTGTAGTTCACGTCGTTGAGCCATAATGATGCCTCAGTGCAGGTCAGGGTAGATGTTGTATTTATTTCTTTTATGTTGCGATTTTGTAATTATGGCGATGAATTGTACAATGGCTTTTCGGGCACAGACATAACCTGGAGGTTATCGACTGATGGCAAACTGGACGCAAAAACTGAAGCTACAGCATCTGAAAATGCTGGTGGCGCTGGGTGAGCAAGGGAACCTTACCCAGGTGGCGAAAATGATGAATATCACCCAGCCCGCGCTCTCCAAGTGGCTGACGCAGTTTGAAGACGAGGTGGGTATGCCGCTGTTTGAGCGTCACAGCAAGGGCCTGCGCCCTTCGGAAGGCGGTAAACTGCTGCTCCAGCACGCCCAGCGGCTAATCAACGACATGTCGCGCTCGCAGTACGAGATCGAGCGCTTTAAGCAAGGCGGGCTGGTCGGCAGCCTGATGATCGGCTGCTCGCCGGTGGCGACAGACTGCGTGGCGCAGGCGATCCTCGCCCTGCTCAACGAGATGCCGACCCTGCATCTGAATATCGAAGAAAAAGTGATGACCCCGCTGCTGCACGACCTGCTCTCCGGCGTGGTGGATGTGGTCGTGGGCCGGGTTGGCGGTCGCGCGCTCGAGTTGCCCCTCAACTATCGGGTGCTGTATACCGAACCAGTCTGTTTTGTCGCCCGCCCCGATCACCCGCTGGCCAGCCGGGCGCACCTGAGCTGGTCGGATCTCGCCGCCTGGCGCTGGATTGTCTGGCCCACCGGCACGCCCATTCGCCAGAGTATTGATAACGCGCTGGTGGATAACGGCGTGATGCTGCCGGAGAACACCATCGAGTCGGCCTCGATGAACGTCACCAGCAATTTGCTGCAAAACAGCAATATGATCTCTATTCTTTCCTTGCGGCTGGCGCAGCATTACGCCGAACATCGCCAGCTGGCCATTCTTAATTTGCCTCGTATAGAGCAAAAAGGTAGCGTTGGGGTGTTCTGGCGCAAAAGCGAAGTGCCCTCCCAGGCCCTCGCTCGCTTTCTGCACTATCTCGCCGAATAGGGTGTTCGCCGAATGACCTCTCGGTTCCCATTGTCTATGCCCGGGATGCGCAGAATTCATGATGTGATCGGTAGCACATTTTAGGGATTAATTGTATGATGAATTCAGTTCATCAAGGGTTAATACCATGAGTAAATCGCTGACTATTATCTGGCACTACCTGCGGGCTTTCGTCCTGATTTACGCCTGCTTATACGCCGGAATATTTATCGCCGGGCTGCTGCCCATCACCATCCCCGGCAGCATCATCGGCATGCTGATCCTCTTCGTGCTGCTGGCGCTGCAAATTATGCCGCCGCAGTGGGTCAACCCCGGCTGCAACATCCTGATCCGCTATATGGCGCTGCTGTTCGTGCCGATCGGCGTCGGCGTGATGCAGTACTGGGATCTGCTGCGCGCCCAGCTGGGGCCGGTCGTCATCTCCTGCGCCATCAGCACGCTGGTGGTGTTTGTGGTGGTGAGCTGGAGCTCTCACCTGGTGCATGGCGAACGCAAAGTGATTGGGCAAAAGGAAAAGAAAAATGATGCATGAAATCTGGTGGTCGCTGCCGCTAACCCTGATCGTCTTTTTCCTCGCCCGCAAACTGGCGGCCCGCTTTAAGTTCCCGCTACTCAACCCGCTGCTGGTGGCGATGGTAGTGATAATCCCGTTTCTGCTGCTGACCGGGATCTCCTATGAGCGTTACTTTGCCGGCAGCAAGATCCTGAACGATCTGCTGCAGCCGGCGGTGGTCGCGCTGGCTTTCCCGCTGTATGAACAGCTGCACCAGATCCGCGCGCGCTGGAAATCGATCATCACCATCTGCTTTATCGGCAGCTGCGTGGCGATGATCACCGGCACCACCGTGGCCCTGCTGATGGGCGCCACACCGCAGATCGCCGCCTCTGTTCTGCCCAAATCGGTGACCACGCCGATTGCCATGGCGGTGAGCGGCAGTATCGGCGGCATCCCGGCCATTAGCGCCGTGTGCGTGATTTTTGTCGGCATCCTTGGCGCGGTATTCGGCCATACCCTGCTCAACCTGATGCGTATTCGCACTAAAGCGTCGCGCGGCCTGTCGATGGGCACCGCCTCGCACGCCCTCGGTACCGCCCGCTGTGCGGAACTGGACTATCAGGAAGGGGCGTTCAGCTCGCTGGCGCTGGTGCTGTGCGGGATCATCACCTCGTTGATGGCGCCGTTTTTATTCCCGCTGATCCTTGCGGTAGTGGGATAAAATGTGACTCGTATCACATTTATTAATGCAACGATGAAAAGTTGCATTAGCAATGAGATGTAAATCACACTTGAAACCCCTTGACGCCCGTACACTGGTTTCCCATTACACTGTTATGAGGCAACGCTATGCACTCACGTTTTCAAGCTGCTTTGACGAATCTGGCAGCAGACCTGCAGGCGGCCATCGCCCCGATGCTCGCCGACCCGCACTTCCCGGCGCTGCTCGAGGCCGATCAGGTGGCGACGCTGCAACAGGCGACAGGTCTGGACGAAGACGCGCTGGCCTTTGCGCTACTGCCGCTGGCCGCCGCCTGCGCGCGCGCCGACCTTTCCCACTTTAACGTCGGGGCTATCGCCCGCGGCGTCAGCGGCCGCTGGTACTTTGGCGGCAATATGGAGTTTCTCGGCGCCACCATGCAGCAGACCGTCCATGCGGAGCAGAGCGCCATCAGCCACGCCTGGCTGCGCGGTGAAACCTCCCTGCGCGCTATCACGGTGAACTACACGCCGTGCGGCCATTGCCGTCAGTTTATGAACGAACTGAACAGCGGACTGGCGCTGCGCATTCATCTGCCCGGTCGCGAAGCCCATGCGCTGCAGCACTATCTGCCGGATGCCTTCGGCCCGAAAGACCTGGAGATCAAAACCCTGCTGATGGACCACCAGAACCACGGCTTCCCGGTCAGCGGCGATGCCCTGTCCCAGGCGGCGATTGAGGCCGCTAACCGCTGCCACGCGCCGTACAGCCACTCTCCTTCCGGCGTAGCGCTGGAGCTGAAAGATGGCACCCTTTTCAGCGGCAGCTATGCGGAAAACGCGGCGTTCAACCCGACGCTGCCGCCGCTGCAGGGGGCGCTGAATCTCCTCAGCCTCAACGGCTATGATTATCCGGACATCCAGCGGGCGATCCTGGCGGAGAAAGCCGATGCGGCGCTGATTCAGTGGGACGCCACCGTCGCCACCCTGAAGGCGCTGGGCTGCCACAATATCGAGCGCGTGCTGTTAGGTTAATCAGCCTGCGCGCCTGAGCAGGTGGCCGGATGACGGTTTCGTCTAATCCGGCCGACCTTTTATGCCGTTATGTTGTCGGGTGGCGCTCCGCTTACCCGACCTACCGTTCGCGCCATTGCGAGCTGAAGAGCGCGATGGCTGCTGAAACTGCCGACCTGACAGCCTCAAAGTCGCTGAGACGTTCCCGGAGGGCCGGAGAACAGGTTGCGGCTACGCCTTACCCGGTCTGGGATCGGCGATCGGTCCATATTGCTGAAAATCCCCGCAATTAAACGCGGGTTTCTTGCGCTTACCCGGCGGGTAAAGTAGCCTGAAGACTCCGTTGTCTATTATTGAGCCAAGTTCATGTTAAAGCGTGTGTTCTACAGCCTGTTAGTCCTGCTCGGCCTGCTGCTGTTGACCGTGCTGGGTCTTGACCGCTGGATGAGCTGGAAAACCGCGCCCTATATCTATGACGAGCTGCAGGACCTCCCCTACCGCCAGGTCGGCGTGGTGCTGGGCACCGCTAAATACTACCGCACCGGGGTGATCAATCAGTATTACCGCTACCGCATCCAGGGCGCGCTCAACGCCTACAACAGCGGCAAGGTCAACTATCTGCTGCTGAGCGGGGATAACGCCCTGCAAAGCTACAATGAACCGATGACTATGCGCCGGGACCTGATTAAAGGCGGCGTCGATCCGGCGGACATCGTGCTGGACTATGCCGGTTTCCGCACGCTCGACTCGATCGTCCGCACCCGCAAAGTGTTCGACACCAACGACTTCATTATCATCACCCAACGCTTCCACTGCGAACGGGCGCTGTTTATCGCCCTGCATATGGGGATCCAGGCTCAGTGCTACGCGGTGCCGTCGCCGAAGGATATGTGGAGCGTGCGGCTGCGCGAATTCGGCGCCCGCTTCGGCGCGCTGGCGGACCTCTACATCTTCAAACGGGAACCGCGCTTCCTCGGTCCTTTAATTCCGATTCCAGCGCAGCAGCACGACGTGCCGGATGACGCCCAGTCCTACCCGGCGGTCACCCCGGAGCAGCTACTGGAGCTGCAGAAAGAAAAGTAGCCTCCATCAACGCATCCGTTTCAGATATAAAAAAACCCGCGCCAGGCGCGGGTTTTTACTCAGGCAAAAATTACTTCTTACGGGCGTATTTCAGGGAATCCAGCGCCACGGCGAAGATAATGATCGCCCCCTTAATGATGTACTGCCAGTAAGGGTTAACGCCGATATAGGTCAGGCCATAGTTGATCACGGTGAAGATAATCACCCCGGTCACCACGCCGAATACGGTCCCTACCCCGCCGCTGAACGATACGCCGCCCACCACGCAGGCGGCGATGGCGTCCAGTTCGTACATAAAGCCGAGATTATTGGTCGCCGAGCCGATACGACCGGCTTCCAGCAGGCCGCCGAAGGCGTAGAACACGCCGGAGAGGGCGTAAATCATCAGCAGGTTCAACGCTACGTTGACCCCGGAGACCTTCGCCGCTTCCGGGTTACCGCCGATAGCGAAGATGTTTTTGCCAAAGCGCGTCTTGTTCCACAGGATCCAGACAAAGAAGACGGCAATCAGCGCGTAGAAGGTGATGTAGGACAGGCGGAACGAGCCCAGCGCCACAAACCCCTGCGCGAAATGGGAGAAATGGCTGTCGAAGCCGGAGATCGGCGACGCGCCCACGAAGTCGTAGTACAGCGAGTTAATGCCGTAGACGATGATCATGGTCCCAAGGGTGGTAATAAACGGCGTCACGTTCAGATAGGCAATGACGATCCCGTTAATCAGGCCGATGACCGCCCCGATGGCGCATACCAGCAGGATGACCAGCGGGATCGGCATGGTCGCCATATCCGGGAACACCTTGTTGGCATTATCCACCGCCTGCAGCATGGTCGCGGCAATCACCGCCGCCAGTCCCACCTGACGGCCGGCGGAGAGGTCGGTGCCCTGCGTGACGATCAGTCCGGCCACCCCGAGGGCAATAATAATACGCACCGAGGACTGGGTCAGAATATTACTCAGGTTGAGCAGACTTAAAAATGTCGGATCCTGGAAAATAATAATGGCCAACAGGACCAGAAGGACGACATATATCCCACCCTCTTTCAGGTAAGTGAGAAAACTCTTTTTATTTAACGCACTCATGTGAAGCCCCTGATCTTAAAGGTGCAATGACGCAAGACGCAGTATTTCGTTTTGCGTGGTGGTTTTAGTCTCAACAATGCCCGCGACCAGGCCGTTGCTCATCACCAGAATGCGGTCGGTAATCCCCAGCAGTTCCGGCATTTCGGAGGAAATAATAATGATCCCTTTATCTTTTTTAGCCAGCTCGGCAATCAGCTGATAGATCTCGAATTTGGCGCCGACGTCGATACCGCGCGTCGGCTCGTCCAGCATCAGGATCTCCGGCTGGGTCAGCAGCCAGCGGCCAATAATGACCTTTTGCTGGTTACCACCGGAAAGCGAACCAATCTGCGTATGCTGGCCGGGGGTTTTAACGCGCATAGAGTCAATGACCCATTGGGTATCGCTCTTCATCCGCGAGTTATCCAGCAAGCCGACGCTGTTTTTATATTTCTTAATATTGGAGATCAGCGAGTTAAAACCGATATCCAGATAGGCGTAAATCCCGGTGGAGCGCCGCTCCTCGGTCACCAGCGCAAAACCGTGGTTAATCGCCTCATTGGCGCTGTGGTTGTTGATCTTCTTCCCGTGCAGGGTGATGGTGCCGCTGGCCTTCTCACGGATCCCGAACAGGGTCTCCACGATGTCGGTCCGCTTCGCGCCCACCAGACCGGCGATACCGAGAATTTCGCCCTTATGCAGATCGAAGGAGACATCGCGAATGGACGGCTGGCGCAGGGAGGTAAGATTGCGCACCTGGAGGATCACTTCTCCCGGGGTGTTTTCGCGATCCGGAAAGCGCTGGTTGAGCGAACGCCCGACCATCATGGCGATGATCTTGTCCATATCCAGCCCTTCCAGCGGCTGGGTGGCGATCCACTGGCCGTCGCGAAGGATGGTAATTTCATCGCACAGCTGGAAAATCTCTTCCATTTTGTGCGAGATATAGACGATACCGCAGCCGCGATCTTTCAGCTTGCGGATGATCTTAAACAGATGGTTGACCTCTTTTTCCGTCAGCGAGGACGTCGGCTCGTCCATGATGACGATTTTAGCGTCATAGGAAAACGCCTTGGCGATCTCAATCATCTGCATCTGGGATACCGATAAGGTACCGACGCGGGCGCGCGGGTCGATATCAATATCCAGCTCATCAAATATGGCCTTGGTGTCCCGGTACATTTTGTCCTGATCGACAAACATACCTTTAGTGGGATAACGCCCGAGCCACATGTTGTCCATGACCGAACGCTGTAAGACCAGGTTTAATTCCTGATGTACCATCGAAATACCGTTTTCCAGGGCTTCTTTCGCCGAATGGAAATCGATCTCTTTTCCCTGAAAAAGAATGCTGCCGGAATCTTTTTGATAGATCCCAAAAAGGCATTTTAATAATGTCGATTTACCAGCGCCGTTCTCACCCATTAACGCATGAATGGAGTGCGGACGAACCTTCAGGTTGACATTATCAAGAGCCTTGACGCCAGGAAACGATTTGTTGATGTTGCTCATCTCCAACAAATATTCGCCTGACCGTTCGCTATTATTGCTGACCATAGTTATACCTGGCTGCGTTCATGCACGCCCCGTCCGGCGCAATAACGCCAGCAGGAGTCTGGTTCTGTATCAGGAATAATCGGGCGTGGATAACCCACGCCCGCAACTCACATCACGATTATTTGCCGGTAAACTGGCTCAGGTTGTCTTTATCGACGCCCACATAGGGGACGCGAACAATCTTGTTGTCAATTTTCCAGTTGGTGCCTGCCGCAGCGTCTTTCCCGTCGGCCAGGTTTTTCGCCAGATCGAAGGTCGCTTTCGCCTGGTTGTTAGCATCGTTCAGCACGGTACCGGCCATCGCGCCGGATTTCACCAGCGCCAGGGCTTCCGGCAGCGCATCCACGCCGAACACCGGAATGCTGCTCTTGTTGTGCGCTTTCAGCGCTTCAACCGCGCCCATCGCCATGGCGTCGTTGTTAGCGATCACCACTTCAATCTTGTTCGCATTCGGGCCGGAGAGCCAGGCGTCCATTTTGTCTTTCGCCTGGGCGGTATCCCACATGGCGGTGTCCATCTGCAGCTGCTGGGTCTTCAGGCCTTTATCATTCAGCTCTTTGATAACGTACGTGGTACGCGCTTCCGCATCCGGATGGCCCGGCTCGCCTTTCAGCAGGACGTACTGGATCTGGCCGTCTTTATTCAGATCCCAGTTCGGGTTGGCTTTCCAGTGCTTGGCGATCAGATCGCCCTGAATAATCCCGGACTCTTTCGAGTCGGTACCGACGTAATAAGCTTTGTCATAGCTATCCAGCGCTTTACGGGAAGGCTCTTTGTTGAAGAACACCACCGGAATGTTCTGCCCGCGCGCTTTTTCGATGACCGTTCCCGCCGCAGCCGGGTCAACCAGGTTGATCGCCAGGGCTTTCACGCCTTTCGCCAGCAGCACGTCAATCTGATCGTTTTGTTTCGACTGGTCGTTCTGCGAGTCATTCATCAGCAGCTGGACGTCAGGCGCGGATTTGCCATCTTTTTCAATCGCCTTACGCACCACCGACATAAAGTTGTCGTCATATTTATAAATCGTCACGCCGATACGGGTATCTGCTGCGTGTGCTGCGGCGCCAAATAACAGACCAGCCATTACAGCAGAGAGGGTAAACACCTTCTTATTCATGGAATCTCCGGTTTTATTATGCAGGGTCATTTTTGTGAAAAAGTGCGGGCGGGATTTGTTGCATTAGTGTTACCGCACAACGCATTTCACGACGAAAATTCGGTCTTCCGTGTCGGGTAACGCTCCAGAAAAATACGACTCTAATACTCGTTTAACGCCTTGTTCCTACTGAAGAAAGTGAGGATTTCCCATCACCTCGCGGTTCAGACTGGTAAACGCTGCCATCATAATCACGTGAATGTTAATATACTGTGAATTTACTCACAAATTGAAAGCGGTTACATCCCGCCGCCGCTTCAGTTAGTGATCGGCCCCACAGTTTGCCGCTGGGCAACGGAGTGACGGCGCACCAGGGTGGGCATAAAGCAGTGCGTCGCCTCGCGATCCAGCTTGCCGGCCGCCCCCAGCAGCGCCAGCTCGGTGGCCAGCTTCGCCATCGACATCACCGGATAGCGCACGGTGGTCAGCTGAGGATCGGTGTAACGGGAAATAGGAATATCATCAAAGCCAATCAGCGACAGATGCTGCGGCACGACAATGCCGTTGTCCTTCAGCGTGGTCAGCGCGCCGGCCGCCATGCTGTCGTTATAGGCGAACACCGCAGTGAGGCCGAGATTCCGCCCCAGCAGTTCGACCATCGCCGCTTCGCCGCCCTGCATGTCCGGGGAGCCGGAGCCGACCCAGCTGTCCGGGGCGATGATGCCCTGCTCCTGCAGCGCTTTGCTCCACCCTTCCCGCCGCATATCGTCGTCTTCAATGCCGTGATTGGAGGAGAGATAACCGATGCGCTGGTGGCCGTGATTGAGCAGCATGCGGGTAGCCATCAGCGCGCCGCTAACGTTGTCGAGGCCGACGCAGCGATGGGCAAAGCCCGGCACGATGCGGTTGATCAGCACCATCCCCGGGATATGTTGCATAAAGTCGCTCAGTTCAGCATCGCTGAGCGCTTTAGAATGGACGATCAGCGCCGAGCAGCGCTGGCGGATCAGCACCTCGATGGCATGGCGCTCTTTTTCCGCCTCGTGATAGCTGTTGCCGATCAGCACATACTTATGATGCTGCTGGGCGACGGTATCCACCGCTTTCACCAGCGCGCCGAAGAAGGCATCGGAGACGTCCATCACCACCACGCCGATGGTATCGCTGACCTGGGTGGCCAGCGCCTGGGCGTTGGCGTTGGGCCGGTAGCCCAGCTGGGTCACCGCTTTCATCACCACGTCGCGCGTATCCGGACTCACCAGCGCGCTATTGTTCAGCACCCGCGACACGGTGGCCACGGATACGCCCGCCTGGCGGGCGACATCACGAATGGTGATCATACTCAGCGACCTTAAGAGAATTACAGCACGTCACATTCACCTCCTGTGCTCAGCAAGGAGGCTATTCTGGCAGCGACCCGCGGTCCGCTACGTGAGTGAGGTCACACGGCTGGAAACGTTTACATCCGTTTTGTTAATGATTGTGATCGAGATCGTTATCTGGATGTGTCTTTCAATGATGTCCCTGACGCACGCAGGGTTAACTGACGCCACAGCCATTCCACCGGCCCCTGGCGGAAGCGGCGCAGCCAGAGTGATGACACGAGGAGGTTGACGGCCCAGATGGGGGGAACAAAGGCCAGCAGCTGCAGACGATCGAAGCGCATAAACAGCCCGAGATGATAAAACAGGGTGGTGCAGATCAGGGTCTGCAGCAGGTAGTTGCTCAGCGCCATGCGTCCGACGCAGGCGATAGCCCCCACCAGGCGGAAACGGCAGAGCTGCGGCCAGTAGCCCCAGGCCAGCGAGGCATAGCCGATAGCCTGCAGCGGAGCGCTCAGTTCACGCGGCGCCTGCAGTAAAAACGCGCACCAGCGATAGTCCCAGGCCAGATACCATTGGGCGACAATAGCCGGCACATTCACCGCCATCCCGGCTAGCACCAGCAGCGCGCCGGTGCGCCGATAGTGACGCTGGCTGAACTGCCCTTTCAGCCAGCCGCTGCGCATCAGCGCCGCGCCTATCAGCATCATCCCCGCCAGCTGCCAGCCATACTGCGCGCCGAGCGCCAACAGATTGTCCGACAGCATATCCGCCCGGTTGCTGACCGCCTCCATGCCGCCGTGCAGCTTCCAGTACTGCTCATACTGCAGATTGGCCGCGTCCGGTACCCAGGAGCGATTCGCGGCCGTCCCCGAGATAATCCCCAGCAGGACCAGCACCGCAATACCGGTGAGGTAGAGCACCACCCCGGTGTTAAACAGCGATTTAACATGCTGCGCCTCGCGCACCATGCGCCAGCTCACCAGCCCCACCAGGGCGTAGGCCAGCAGAATATCGCCATCCCAGAAGAAGAGACCGTGAATGAAACCAAGCAACGCCAGCAGGGTCAACCGCGACTGGATCCAGCGTTTGCCGCGGGGGAGCAGGAGCTGCAGACCGGCGCCAAACAGCAGCGCGAACAGGGTAAGAAACTTCACCTGCGCCAGCAGGTCAAGGATCGCCCAGGTCCAGGCGTCGCTGAGGGTCGCGCTTCCTGACCAGGCCGGATTGAGGTAAGCGGCCTTCGGCAAGCCGAAGGCGCTGATATTGAGAAGCAGGATACCGAGGATGGCGACGCCGCGGACAAAGTCCAGCGTGACATTTCTCTCCATGTACCCTGCTCCGTTTTAGTTGTGGTGACGTACTGCGCGCAGGAATTCCTGGCGGGTATTCTGGCTGGATTTGAACAGGCCACCGAGGGAGGTGGTGGTAGTGGCGCTGGTCGCGTCGCGGATGCCGCGCGCTTTCACGCAGTAATGCACCGCGTCAATGGATACCGCCACGTTGCTGGTGCCGAGCAGCGTCTGCAGCGCGATCAGGATCTGCTGCGTGAGACGCTCCTGGACCTGCGGGCGCTGGGCGAAGAACTGCACGATGCGGTTGATTTTCGACAGGCCGATCACCGAATCTTTCGGGATATAGGCTACCGTCGCTTTACCATCGATGGTGACAAAGTGGTGTTCGCAGGTGCTGGTCAGGGTGATATCGCGCACGGTGACCATTTCATCGACCTTCATTTTGTTTTCAATGACGGTGATTTTCGGGAAACGGGAGTAATCCAGTCCGGAGAAGATCTCATCGACATACATTTTGGCGATGCGATGCGGGGTCTCCATCAGACTGTCATCACTCAGATCCAGATTCAGCAGTTGCATAATCTCGGTCATATGACCGGTAATCAAACGCTTGCGTGTTTCGTTATCAATTTCTTGTACTGGCGCACGCATCGGCGTCTCCAGCCCACGAGCGACCAGCGCTTCATGAACGAGGACGGCTTCTTTACTCAGTGATGACATTTGGGTTTCTCCTGCAGGTGTGGCGCTCTTTGCTTTTTCTGGGGGCAAAGTTTGTATTCATTGTGCGTGAGGTGGCGCACAGAATCCAGTAGCCGTAACGATAATTATTGAAATTGGCGCTGCCTTTTATTAAGGCGCGAAGCCACGCCTCAGGCGCGACGCCAAATCCCTATCGCCGAATCCGGAATGATCCAACCGCTGTACGCATCCATAAGCGCCATCGCTACACCGGCATGTTGGCTATAAGTTGCATTAATGATGCAGTAAGTTCTCAAAAGGAGAAAGTGAAAGTTGCTCACCGGCTAATGAAATATCTGTATTATGAACGTTTACGCGCACATCCCTTCCGAGGAGCCTTGCATGGAACTGCTTGAAGAGCATCGCTGTTTTGACGGCCGGCAACAACGCTGGCGTCATCACTCCCCTGTCCTGAACTGCGCCATGACGTTCAGCATTTTTTTACCGCCTGAGCGCGAAACGCCGCCGCCGGTGCTGTACTGGCTGTCCGGGCTGACCTGTAACGATGAAAACTTTACCACCAAGGCGGGCGCTCAGCGCATTGCCGCCGCGCTGGGCATCGCGCTGGTGATGCCGGATACCAGCCCGCGCGGTGACGAGGTGGCCAACGATGACGGTTACGATCTGGGGCAAGGCGCTGGCTTCTACCTGAACGCCACCGAGGCGCCGTGGTCGGCGCACTACCGGATGTACGATTACCTGCGCGACGAACTGCCCGCGCTTATCCGCAGCGAGTTTACCGTCGGCGAACGCTGCGCCATCAGCGGCCACTCGATGGGCGGTCACGGCGCGCTTATCATGGCGCTCACCAATCCCGGCCGCTACGCCAGCGTCTCCGCCTTCGCG
Organism: Klebsiella sp. JB_Kp042; assembly: GCF_040065275.1. Taxonomy (NCBI): domain Bacteria; kingdom Pseudomonadati; phylum Pseudomonadota; class Gammaproteobacteria; order Enterobacterales; family Enterobacteriaceae; genus Klebsiella; species Klebsiella sp. JB_Kp042. Next base: position 169,181 of record NZ_JBEAJL010000115.1, on the reverse strand, counting down.
CCAATCGTCAATCCCTCCCAGGTGCCGTGGGGCAAGAAAGCGTTTACCGCCTATCTCGGCGCCGATGAATCGACATGGCGCGCCTGGGACAGCTGCGCCCTGATGCAGGCCAGCCAGCCGGCGGACGCGGTGCCGACGCTTATCGATCAGGGCGATAACGATCCGTTCCTCGCCGGACAGCTGCAGCCCGCGGTGCTGGCGGAGGTCGCGCGGCAGAAGGCCTGGCCGTTAACGCTGCGCATCCAGCCCGGTTACGATCATAGCTACTACTTTATTGCCTCGTTTATCGAAGACCATCTGCGTTTCCACGCGCAGCATCTCTTTAACTAAACGCAACCTGCGCCGCGACTCCACGTCGCGGCGCAGGCCATCGTTAAGCGCCAACGATCAGAAGCGATAATCCACGGCCATAAAGTAGCGACGGCCCTCTTCGGTATAGCTGTAGTCGTCCCGGTTGAGATCTTTATCGCCCACGTTCTGCACCCCGGAGCGCAGTTTCACGTTTTTGGTGACCTGCCACGCCGCGCCGACGTCAAACAGGGTATAGCCGCCCGGCGTTTTGCCGGTGGCGCTCACCGCGCGCTGCTGGCCGGTATAGTTGGCCGTCACGTAGAAGGACCAGTCGTCCAGCGGTTTCCAGTCAAGCGTGCCGTTGGCGGTATGGAACGGCAGCGTCTGCAGCGGTTTGTCGCCGCCGTTGCTCAGATCGCGACCATCGTTGTAGGTGTAGTTCACCGTCAGCTTCCACTCATCGCCGAACGGGATCTTCACCTCGGTCTCCACCCCTTTGATGCGCGCTTTGTTGACGTTGAAATAGCGGAAGATCGGCACGCGCTTACCGTTGACGGTTTTCCAGCCGACAAAGTTCGGGTAGCCCGGCGCTTCGCTGGCGCTGGAGGTGCGCAGAACATCAATCATATCGTCGACATTGTTCTGGAAGGTGGTGATGCTGCCTTCAACATCCTGCAGCCAGCCCTCTTCCCCACGATAGTAGAGACCAAGCTCGAAGCTTTCGCTGGTTTCCGGCTTCAGATCCGGGTTACCGATGATGCTGCACGAGCCGCGGCAGGAGTTGGTGGTCCAGTCGGGGTTAAGCTGCAGCAGCGACGGGGCTTTAAACGCCGTCGCCCAGCCGCCTTTGACGGTGACGGTATCGGTGGCGTTATACACCAGATAGGCGCGCGGGCTCCAGTGATCGCCATAGGTCTGATGGTCGTCCATACGAATGCCGGTGGTCAGCGCCAGCGGCTCGATGATGCGCCATTCGTCTTCAATAAACAGGGCGTACTGGCTGGCGGAGGTCGACTGGCCGCCGCTGCTCAGGTTGACCGGATCTTTCAGCTTGTCGTGGCGCCATTCGCCGCCGAAGGTCACCAGCTGGTTAATCATGTCCAGCGGCAGGACATACTTGCCGTCGATGGCATTGCTTTCCGAGGTGATGGTGCCGTTCTGCCCCGGATTTTTGTTATCCACCTTTTCGCCGTAAAACTTGAGCTCGCTGTTGCCCATCTCCCAACGGCCGTTATGGCTCAGGGAGTAGTTCTCACGCTCAAGGCGGTTGCGGTCAAGGGAATCGGAGTCGCGATCCTGGCGGTCAAAGCCATAGCCCGCGGTGAAATCGTGGTTGTCGTTCGGCGTCCAGGCGAATTCAACATTGCCATCGCGGCTGGTGAAGCCCTCGATGCGCGGCGTTTCGCCGGTGGCATTGCTGGAAGACTGCGGATCGTCCTTGGCGCGCTTCGCCAGGCTGCCGTAGGCCTTCATCCCGAGCACGCCGTCGATCAGCGGGCCGCTGGTGAAGAACTGGCCGTTCCAGGTATCGCCGCGGTCACGGTGTTCCTGAATGGTGGTATCGGCGCTCAGCGTCCCGGTCCATTTCTGGCCGATTTTTTTGGTAATAATGTTGACCACGCCGCCGAGCGCATCGGAGCCGTACAGGGAGGACATCGGGCCGCGCACCACCTCGATACGTTCGATGGCATCCACCGGGATCCAGTTCAGGTCGAAGTCATTGTGGCGGAAGACGGCGTTCCGGGAGTTGACGCGTTTCCCGTCGACAAGGATCAGGGTATAGCTGCTGCTCAGACCGCGAATGCTGACGCCCTTGCGGTTATCCCCTTCGTTGGTGAGCTGGACCCCGGGCACATCGCGCAGTACGTCTTTCAGGTTCTGCACCGGCTTGCGCTGCAAATCCTGCTGGGTGATGACGCTGATGCTCGCCGGCGCGTCTTTGACGCTCTGTTCAGTGGCCGAGGCGGTCACCACCAGCGTTTCTTCATTCACATCGGCCAGGGCCGGAAACGCCAACGATACGACGGACGCAGACAATCCCGCCCGGATAAAAGGGTTTAACCTGAACATTCCAAATCTCCATGAGGTGTACAACCAAACAAACAAAAAGGTGCTGCTCACACGCGCTGGCGGCCTGCCGCTCTGTCGGCGGTAGACTCGCGCTGTTTTCTCGTCGATGTGGCTGGTCGCCCGATGTCAGTCTGTACACATGGCAGAGACGGGGGGAGTGGCTTCATCCGTAATGGTCGGAAATGATAAAGATAATGATTTCTATTATCAATCTAATTATGAGGAATTGTGTCAGGCTGTAACCGTGTGGACATAAAAAAAGCCCTCTTTTCAGAGGGCTTTTATCGCACAATAGCGAAGATTAACGCTTAAAGCGGTCCGGGAAGGTCATTTCGCTATAGCGAACAAAGCGGGTGCCTTTCGCCAGTTTGTACCCAAACCAGATGACGAGGAACAGCGGAATACCGATGTAGGTCGCCGCCACGCCGCCCCAGTCAATGGTGTCCTTGAGGAACGCTTCGTAGTTCTGTCCGAGGGTGATGATCAGGCACAGCACGAAGGCGAAGATCGGCCCCAGCGGGAAGAACCCGGAACGATACGGCAGATTATTAATATCGTTACCCTGCAGGACGAAGCCACGACGGAAACGATAGTGGCTGATGGCAATCCCCAGCCAGGCGATAAAGCCCGTCATCCCCGAGGTGTTCAGCAGCCAGAGGTATACCGTCTGGTTACCGAACATCGAAGTCAGGAAGCACAGCGCCGCGATAACGGTGGTCGCGTACAGGGCGTTGCGCGGTACGCCGCCACGCGACAGCTTCGAGAAAATGCGCGGCGCTTTGCCGTCGCAGGCCAGGGTATACAGCATACGCGTAGAAGCGTACATCCCCGAGTTACCCGCCGACAGAACGGCCGTCAGGATAACGGCGTTCATGATCGCCGCCGCCGACAGCAGACCGGCGTGCTGGAAGACCAGCGTGAACGGGCTGACGGAGATATCTTTAACGTCGTTGCGCAGCAGGCTCGGATCGGTATACGGAATGATCAGGCTGATAATCAGGATCGCGAAGACGTAGAACAGCAGGATACGCCAGAAGACCTGGCGCACCGCGCGCGGAATGTTCTTTTCCGGGTTCTCAGACTCACCGGCGGCAATACCGATAAGCTCGGTGCCCTGGAAGGAGAAGCCGACAATCATCGCCACGCCGATCATCGCCGAGAAGCCGCCGGCAAACGGCGCATCCGCGATCCCCCAGTTGCTCCAGCCGGCAGGCTGCGCCCCTTTGAAGATGCCGACAATCATCATCACGCCGACGATGATAAAGATAATGACGGTGGCCACTTTGATCAGCGAGAACCAGTATTCCGCCTCGCCAAAGCCGCGCACCGAGATCCAGTTCAGCAGGAACATAATGCCGAGGAACAAGGCGCTCCAGATCCAGCCTGGGGTGTCAGGGAACCAGTAGCTCATCACCAGCTGCGAGGCCACGAGGTCAACGGCGATCGTTACCGCCCAGTTGTACCAGTAGTTCCAGCCCAGCGCGAAGCCGAAGCCCTCTTCAACATAATTCTGCCCGTAGGTGGCGAAGGAACCGGACACCGGCATAAACGCCGCCAGTTCGCCCAGGCTGGTCATCAGGAAATAGACCATCAGACCGATCAGAATATAAGACAGCAGCGCCCCGCCGGGACCTGCTTGCGAAATCGTTGCGCCAGAGGCAACAAAAAGACCCGTACCGATGGAACCGCCGATGGCGATCATGGTCAAGTGGCGCGCCTTTAGTTCACGACGTAGCGTGGGCGCTTCTGTGGTTTTAGTTTCCGAAACCATGTGATAATGCTATCCATCCAAAAAATGAGGCGCGATTGTAGCAGACGATCGGGGTTCCATCCGGTACAAATGCAAAGTTATAAGAGAGCTTCATGATCGACCGCAAATTATTAGTAAAGCACTAACCTGCGGAATTGCCAGCAAATTCCCCCCCTCTATCAGGCGATAAAGCCGGATCGCTACACCTGGCAATACTGCAGAAAACGTTGTAATGCTTTGGAAATATGCTTCTGCCGGTGGTGGATCCGCCACAGCGTGCGCGTCAGCCGGGGCAGCGGCACTTTCAGCTCCGCCAGCGTGCCGGAGGCCAGCTGTTCGGCAATCACCCGCCGCGATAAGCAGCTGATCCCCAGCCCATGGCGCACCGCGTGTTTGATCGCCTCCGAGTTGCCCAGCTCCATCCCCAGGTGAAACGCCGGCAGATGCGACAGCAGAACGTAATCGACAATCTCCCGGGTGCCAGACCCATGCTCGCGCAGGATCCACGGCGCCTCGGCCAGTTGCTGCAGGGTCACCTCCCCCGCCAGCAGCGGCGAGTCAGGCGCGGCAAACACCACCAGCTCATCTTCCAGCCACGGCTCGGCGATAATATCGGCGGCATGGCACGGCCCCTCGATCAGACCGAAATCCACCCGCAGGTCGGCAACGGCGTTGATCACGTCCAGGCTGTTGCCCACGCTCAGCTCAACCGGCAGATCCGGGAAGTCATGGCGATAGCGGGCAATGATCTCCGGCATAATATAGTTGCCGATGGTGCTGCTGGCGTAGACCCGAATCGCCCCGTTGTCGCCGCGAAACAGCTGCTCGATCTCCAGGGCCCGCTCCAGCAACGCCAGGGCGCGCGGATAGAGCAGCCGTCCATGCTCATTGACCACCAGCCGCTTGCCGACGCGGTCGAACAGCTGTACGCCAAGCTGCCCTTCCAGATCGGTCAGCGCGGCGCTGACCGCCGATTGCGAAAGCGCCAGCATCTGTGACGCCTGAGTGGTCGACCCACTCTTATGGACTTCGGCGAACACTTCCAGCTGCCGCAGCGTAATATGCATAACCCACCCGTTTAGTAATCCAGTCTGAATAACCTTCCTTACTATGGTGACACAAATCGAGGCGGCTGACGGAAGGAAAATCCCCTTACGTCACAAAATCATCGTCTTGCTGACAAGAGCAGCTCGCTTGCGCGCCTCACTCCCCTGCCCCGTTGTCCCCGGCGAAGCGGCCATTAACCACTTATTACGATTGATTATAAACATATAATCAATTTTATATTTAATCCCGCGCGGCGTAACCTTTAGGCAGACAAAGGAGAAGGTTATGACAGCACTCACTTTACCCACCAAACATCGTTCCCTGTGGCATTTTGTCCCAGGCCTGGCGCTGACCGCCGCCCTGACCGGCGCCGCCCTGTGGGCCGGTAGCTTCCCGGCCATCGCCGGGGCGGGCTTCAGCGCTCTGACCCTCGCTATTCTGTTCGGGATGGTCGTCGGTAACACGGTCTATCCGAAAATCTGGCAGCCCTGCGACGGCGGGGTGATCTTCGCCAAACAGTATCTGCTGCGCCTGGGGATCATCCTCTACGGCTTCCGCCTGACGTTCGCCCAGATTGCCGACGTCGGCGTGAGCGGTATTTTGATTGACGTTCTGACGCTCTCCAGCACCTTTTTCATCGCCTGCTTCCTGGGCCAGAAAGTGTTTGGGCTCGATAAGCACACCAGCTGGCTGATCGGCGCCGGCAGCAGCATCTGCGGCGCGGCGGCAGTGCTCGCCAGCGAACCGGTGGTCAAAGCCGAAGCCAGTAAAGTGACCGTCGCCGTCGCCACGGTGGTGATCTTCGGTACCATCGCCATCTTCCTCTACCCGGCGATGTACCCGCTGCTGGCGCACTGGTTTACCCCGGAGACCTACGGGATCTATATGGGTTCCACCATGCATGAAGTGGCGCAGGTCGTCGCCGCCGGTCATGCGGTCAGCCCGGATGCGGAGAACGCCGCGGTTATCGCTAAAATGCTACGCGTGATGATGCTGGCCCCGTTCCTGCTGTTCCTGGCGGCGCGTGTTAAACAGCTGACCCCGGCGGGTAACGGCGAGAAAAGCAAAATCACCATTCCGTGGTTTGCCATTATGTTCATCCTGGTGGCGGTGTTTAACTCCTTCCATCTGCTGCCGAAAGCGGTCGTGGAGATGCTGGTGACGCTGGATACCGTCCTGCTGGCGATGGCGATGGCCGCTCTTGGGGTGACCACTCACGTCAGCGCGCTGAAAAAAGCCGGGGCGAAACCGCTGCTGATGGCGCTGATGCTGTTCGTCTGGTTGATTGTCGGCGGCGGGGCCATTAACGTCGCCATCCACAGCCTGATGGCATAAAGCACTACATCTTTCTCCAGTTAAGCCGCTATCATTACCCACCCCCCCAGCGGCTTTAACTGGAGTTTTTTTATGAAATACGTAGGAGCGCACGTGAGCGCCTCAGGTGGACTGGCCAATGCCGCCATTCGCGCCGCCGAAATCGAAGCAACCGCCTTCGCCCTCTTCACCAAAAATCAGCGCCAGTGGCGCGCCGCGCCGCTCAGCGACCAGACCATCGCCGAATTCAAAGCCGCCTGTGAAAAGTATCACTTTGGCCCCGGACAGATCCTGCCGCACGACAGCTACCTGATTAACCTCGGCCACCCGGTGGAAGAGGCGCTGGAAAAATCCCGTGACGCCTTCATCGATGAGATGACCCGCTGTCAGCAGCTGGGGCTGACGCTGCTCAACTTCCACCCCGGCAGCCATCTGCAGCAGATCCCGGAGGAAGAGTGTCTGGCGCGCATCGCCGAATCGATCAATATCGCGCTGGCGAAGACCGAAGGCGTCACCGCGGTGATCGAAAATACCGCCGGCCAGGGCAGCAACCTCGGCTTTAAGTTCGAGCACCTCGCGGCCATCATCGACGGCGTGGAAGATAAAACCCGCGTCGGCGTCTGCATCGATACCTGCCACGCGTTCGCCGCCGGCTATGACCTGCGCAGCGCCGAAGCCTGCGAGAAGACCTTTGCCGACTTCGACCGTATCGTCGGCTTTCAGTATCTGCGCGGCATGCATCTCAACGATGCCAAGAGCGCCTTCGGCAGCCGGGTCGACCGTCACCATAGTCTGGGGGAAGGCAACATCGGCCACGATTGCTTCAGCTGGATCATGCAGGACAACCGCTTCGACGGCATTCCGCTGATTCTGGAAACCATCAACCCGGATATCTGGGCGGAAGAGATTGCCTGGCTGCGGGCGCAGCAGATCGCCGAAGTGGCGTAAATAGAGACATAAAAAAAGGGCCGAACAGTCGGCCCTTTTTTATTGCGGAGAGATTATGCCGCTTTTTCGACTTCCGCTACCTGCGCTTCCGGGCGTTTCAGCACCGCGTAGGAGAGGCCCGCCACCAGCGTCCCGGCAACAATCGCCAGCAGGTAGCCCAGCACTGGCGTAATCGCCCCCGGGATCAGCAGAACAAACAGCCCGCCGTGCGGCGCCATCAGTTTCGCGCCAATCGCCATCGAGATAGCGCCGGTTACCGCGCCGCCGACGATACAGCAAGGCAGCACGCGCATCGGGTCACGGGCGGCAAAAGGAATCGCCCCTTCAGAGATAAAGCACAGGCCGAGAACCAGCGCGGCTTTACCCCCTTCCCGCTGCCCGTTGTCGAACTTATTGCGGGCAACCAGCGTTGCGATACCCATCGCCAGCGGAGGCACCATACCGGCCGCCATGATCGCCGCCATCGGCGCGTAGGTCTGGGTACTCAGCAGGCCAACGCCGAAGGCATAGGCCGCTTTGTTCACCGGGCCGCCCATGTCGGTACACATCATCGCGCCGAGGATCGCGCCCAGCAGAACCGCGTTGGCGGTGCCCATGGTTTGCAGCCAGTGGGTCAGCCAGGCGAGGATACCGGCGACCGGTTTACCAATCAGGTAGATCATCGCCAGGCCTACGATCAGGCTGGAGACCAGCGGAATGATCAGAATCGGCTTCAGCGCTTCCATACTCTGCGGCAGTTTCAGCTTAGTGCTGATGGCTTTCGCCACGTAACCGGCAAGGAAACCGGCAATGATCCCGCCGATAAAGCCGGAGCCGCCGCTGACCGCCAGCATACCGCCGATAAGACCCGGGGTCAGACCCGGACGGTCGGCAATGGAGAAGGCGATAAAGCCCGCCAGCACCGGCACCATCAGCGCGAAGGCCGAGCCGCCGCCGATTTGCATCAGCGCCGCCGCGAGGGTGTCTTTCACTTCAAACGCTTTGATCCCGAAGGCAAAGGAGAGCGCGATACACAGGCCGCCCGCCACCACCATCGGCAGCATGTAGGAGACGCCGGTCAGCAGGTGGCGGTAGGCGCCCGCCGACTCTTTTTTACCTTCGCCAGCAGCCTGAGGTTTACCGGAAGGCTGGTACGGTTTGGCTTCAGCCACCGCTTTGTCCAGCTCCTGGGCGGTTTTCTTCAGCGCCAGACCGGTGGTGGTGCGATACATCGGCTTGCCAGCGAATTTCGCCAGGTCGACTTCGATATCGGCGGCGACGATCACCAGATCCGCCTCGGCCACCTCTTCCGGGGTGATAGCATTGCCCGCGCCCACGGAGCCGCGGGTTTCCACTTTCACCCACCAGCCGCGTTTTTTCGCTTCGGTTTCAATGGCTTCTGCCGCCATAAAGGTATGAGCAACGCCGGTCGGACAGGCGGTGACCGCGACAATACGTTTCGGTCCGCCGGTGGCCGCCGGGACTGCCGCGGCGGCAGGCGCCGCGTACGGCGTCGCGTGGCCTTTGGCTTCGCTGAGGAACAGCTCCGGGTGCGCCACGGCGCGATTAATATCGCCGAGGAAAACCTGTTTGCCGTTCAGCGCGCTGTCAGTGGGCAGCGCCGACCCGAGAACAATCACCAGTTCGGCGTCGTTCGGATTATCAATCAGTTCAAGGTGCGCTTTTGGCGCTGCGGCACCCAGCAGGGTTTTCGCCATATAGGCGCGCGCCTGTCCGAGTCCGGCATCAATAATCAGCAGCGTTTTCATTATGCCTCTCCTGCTGTCAATTAAAGGGTTGTAAGTCGACGCGCGCCATCATCGCGGCCAACTGGGTACGGTCGGTGATCCCGACGTTGCTCTGGCTGACGGCCAGGGCAGCGACGGCGGTCGCCAGGCGCAGGGTATGCTCGCTGGATTCACGCATCAGCAGGCCGTAAATCAGGCCGCCGACCATCGAATCGCCGGCGCCAACGGTGCTGACCACTTCGACTGAAGGCGGTTTGGCAATCCACTCGCCGGAGGCGTTCACCCACAGCGCGCCCTCTTCGCCCAGGGAAATCACCACGTGGGCGATCCCCTGCTCGCGCAGCGCATGGGCGGCGTCGATAACGTCTTTCATCTCCGGCAGCTTACGGCCAGCCCAGATCTCCAGCTCGCGACGGTTCGGTTTCACCAGCCACGGCGCCGCTTTCAGTCCGGCAACCAGCGCTTCGCGGCTGCTGTCGAAAATGATGCACGGGCACTGGCTGCGCAGACGGGTCATCCAGTCGGTAAAGGCTTCCGGGCTGACGCCGGACGGCAGGCTGCCGCTGACGCAGACCATATCGAACTGCCCCAGCCAGCTCAGGGAGTCGTTGACGAAGCGTTCCCAGTCGCCTGGGGTCACTTCAAAGCCGGAGAAGTTGAAATCGGTCACTTCGCCATCTTTTTCCGTCAGCTTAACGTTGATGCGGGTCCGGCCCTGCACCACCTGGAAACGGTTGGCGATCCCCAGCTCGCTGAACAGCTGCTGAAAGCCATCCTGGTTGTCTTTCCCCAGGAAGCCGCCGACGGTGACGTCAATGCCAAGATCTTTCAGCACTTTCGCCACGTTGATGCCTTTGCCGGCGGCGTGCAGGCCGGTGGTACGCACCAGGTTCACTTCACCGCGCTCGATCTCCGGGGTGAAGCCCACCAGATCGTACGCCGGGTTTAAAGTAATGGTTGCTACACGTCTGCTCATTTATGCGCCCTCCCCAAGGCCTGCGGCGATCGCTTCGCCAATCGCATCCAGCGCTTGTTGCGCATCCTCACCCTGCGCGGTAAAGCGCAGACGGTGACCTTTTTTCACACCCAGCGCCACGACCTTCATCAGGCTGCGGCCGTTGGCCGGCTTGCCGGAACCGTCGAGGTTAGTGACGGTGACGTCGCTGGAAAATTGTTTAATGGTGTTGACCAGCATGGTGCCCGGACGGGCGTGCAGGCCGTGCTCATTGCGCACCACGAATTCGGCGCTCAGCACATCTTCGGCAATCGCGTCGTCGCTGGTCAGCAGCGCCAGCACGGTGGCGGCGTCGGCTTTCAGCAGATGGTCAGCTTTCTTGTCCAGCAGCAGCTTGCTCAGGCGGTTCAGCACCGCGGTTGGCTGATCGTCGGTCATCGCCACCGTGACCAGCAGGGAAACCGGCTGGTCGTCGCGGGTGAAGGCGGTGGCGGCGCGGCTGACCGCCACGGCGCTGCGCAGATTGCCTTCGGCGCTGTCGTTCAGCCAGATGCCCTGACCGAGGTTCAGCGGCGTATCGTTAATGACGTGGCTAACGAAAGCGGAATCCACAGCGCCTGCTTCTTTCAGACGCGCGGCGTTCAGCGCCTGCAGGGTCAGCAGATCGCTGGCCGCGACGTCGAGACTCAGGGTCTCGTTGTCCAGCTTCAGCGCTTCGCTCTGCTTCTCCCCCATCAGCAGCGCACGCAGCTCTTCCGCGGTGGTGGCGGACTGCAGCTGGGCGGCGACCGCGTCATCGCTCAGCACATGGGTCAGCTGACGCAGCAGGCCGAGGTGTTCATCTGAGCTGGCAGCAATCCCGATCGCCACATAGGCGGTCTGCCCTTCGCCCCAGGTGACGCCCTGCGGGAACTGAAACACCTGAACGCCGGTCTTCAGCACCTGGTCACGCGTATCCGTCGTGCCGTGCGGGATCGCGATCCCGTTGCCGAGGAAGGTGGAGGTCTGCTGCTCGCGCGCCAGCATGCCGTTCACGTAGCCATCGGCCACGTTGCCGGCGCTGACCAGCGCGGCGGCGACCTGCCGGATGGCCTCTTCTTTATTACCGGCCTGCTGGCCGGGATGAATATCCTGCACAGATAACTGGAACATGGTTCTCCTCTCCTGCTGAATTGAATCGTTTCAGCTAACTTGAGAAAAAAGGCGCCATCTGACGGTGAACGATATGCCGAATGACGCTGAAACGTTTCAAGAATTCTGTACCTTTCTTGCTCAACGCGCAAGGTACGTCAGCGACTTGATTGCAGAACTTAGAGGTACTGCACACTTTTGCTGAAGCCCTGGCGCCTGGCCGCGGTAAACGTCAGCTTTTTGCTGAACCCTCTATTTTGAAACGCCTTTTTAATAATTCGTGCCATACTACTGTTTATTTTCAGCCAGCAGGCGTAAACTCCGCGCCGTCTCCTGAAACTACAGAAAACCAAACACATGGAAAACCGAAGCGCCGCCCTTCCCCGACGCGGGTTCGATGTCACCTCTTCCGCCTTCCTGATCGTCGCCTTTCTGACGGGCATTGCCGGGGCGTTGCAAACGCCGACCCTGAGCCTGTTTCTGACCAATGAAGTGCATGTCCGCCCGGCGATGGTGGGTTTCTTTTTTACCGGCAGCGCCGTCATCGGCATTCTGGTCAGCCAGTTCCTCGCCGGACGTTCTGACCGTCAGGGCGATCGCAAGCAGCTGATTGTCGTCTGCTGCCTGCTGGGGGTGCTGGCCTGCGTGCTGTTTGCCTGGAACCGGAACTATTTCATTTTGCTGTTCATCGGCGTATTCCTTAGCAGCTTTGGTTCGACCGCCAACCCGCAGATGTTCGCCCTCGCGCGCGAGCATGCCGACAAAACCGGCCGCGAAGCGGTGATGTTCAGCTCCATTTTGCGCGCCCAGGTCTCCCTGGCCTGGGTGATTGGTCCCCCGCTGGCCTATGCCCTGGCGATGGGGTTTGGCTTTACCGCGATGTACCTCAGCGCCGCGGCGGCGTTTATCGTCTGCGGGATCATGGTCTGGCTGTTCTTGCCCAGCATGCGCAAAGCCAAGGCAGTGGCGACTGGCCGGCTGGAAGCCCCGCGCACGCACCGCCGCGATGCGCTGCTGCTGTTCAGCATCTGCACGCTGATGTGGGGCACCAACAGCCTGTACATCATTAATATGCCGCTGTTTATCATTAACGAGCTGCATCTGCCGGAGAAGCTGGCCGGCCTGATGATGGGGACCGCCGCCGGGCTGGAAATTCCCACCATGCTGATTGCCGGTTACTACGCCCGGCGCTTCGGTAAACGCTTTCTGATGCGCCTTTCCGCGGTGGCTGGGGTGCTGTTTTATGTGGGCATGCTGACGGTGCATACGCCGGCGCTGCTGCTGGCGATGCAGGTGCTGAACGCCATCTATATCGGGATCCTCGCCGGGATTGGCATGCTTTATTTCCAGGATTTGATGCCCGGGCAGGCGGGCGCGGCCACCACCCTCTACACCAATACTACCCGCGTCGGCTGGATCATCGCCGGCTCACTGGCGGGCGTGGTGGCAGAGATCTGGAGCTATCATGCGGTGTTCTGGATAGCGCTGGTTATGGGGATCGCCACGCAGGCCTGCCTGTGGCGGATCAGAGACGTATAGATAAGGTTGCCCGGCCGGAGCCGGGCAGTGGAGATTAGTGATCCAGATAGAGATAATGCAGCCAGCTGGTCATGCGCAGCAGAACCTTGCGCATAATCGACACATGGGCAAAATAATCGGTATATACCGCCGCCTGGGCGCTGACCCCGTCCGGTAAATGTTCCACTTCCGGATGGGGATCGAGGTCGATCAGCACGTAAATGCCCTCTTTCCCCGCCCCGGCGTTCAGCCCCTGCAGAGCGCCGCTGGCCTGATAGCTGCCGTCCGGGACGGTCGGCAACACGCGCGATACCTTACCGCTGTAGACGCTGCCCGGCAGACCGTTAAACACCACCTCCGCGCTGTCCCCGGCCGTCAGACGCAGGACCGAGTTCTGACGGAATACCGCCACCACCTGGCGCTTTTGCTGGGGAATAAACACCAGCACCGGCTTGAAGGGCAGACGCACCGCGGTCATCCCCGGCCGCGCCAGAAGCTGGGTGACGTAGCCGTCGCTCGGCGCGCGAATCACGGTTTGCGCCAGATTATACTCCGCCTCAAGGATCTGCGATTTCAGGCTGGCAATATTGGCATCCAGCCCGTGGTAGCGGCCGGATACCTGCTCTCTGGCGTTTTGTAATTGCGCTTTCGCCGCCTGCAGGACCGCCGCCTGGATCTGCACCTGCTGCCTCGCGTGAGTCACATCCTGTTCCGAAAAAGGATTCACCGGCATGGCCGCCCCCTGAGCATAGCGCTGGTCGTCGCGGGTGACCCGGTCGTACTCCGCCTGCGCCTGCTGTACTCTGGCACGGGCATCGTCAATGGTCGCCTGCTTCGCCCGCAGCGTGGCCTCTTCGGCCGCCAGATCGGCTTTCAGCTTGTTCAGCCGCGCGCGGTAGCGGGTATCGTCGATGCGGAACAGCAGTTCGCCCTTCTTCATTAACACATTGGTTTTACTGGTAACCTCCACCACCTCGCCTGATACCTGGGGCACCATCGGAATGGAGACGACAATTTTTTGCGCTCGCATCGTATAGGGGTGGTTATAGTTCATCGTTAATATTAACGCGCCAACGACCACTATTCCGCCTAATATCGCTGTCGGGATTGTCCATTTATTTACTGGAATGCGAAATATCTTAAACACGCCCCAGGCAATGGCGACATAGCAAAGGATAATTAACAGATCCATATTATTTCTCGCTATTCTCCGCCGACGCCTGCTGGCTGTTTTTTAACGCCGCTTCAAGTAACGCAATGCGTTTTTCCAGCTCCGCTCGCTGCTGATGTCCCTCGGACTGCGAAGCCATCCCCCAGCCACGATCGGGCCGGTACAGCGTGGCCCAGATCCACAGGAAAGGCCAGATAGCATGCAGGGTAAACAGGCTTATCCAGCCCGCCACATGAATCGCGTCCTGATGGGGGTGCTGGCGTTTTTGCGCGATGTGATAGGGAATATCGTGGATAATAATTACTCCATAAAACAGTATGAGAAAAACCAGTATTAATACAAACAAAGCAAAATAATTAAGCAGCATGGTGCATATACACTCAGTAAGCCAGCGGGAAGATCGTTATTTTTAATGACATCGAGAACCACAAAAGAAGCAATAAAACGCACAGGTTTCCTTAAATAACCGACTGTTCACGGCAAAGGCCATCATACGTTCAGCAGATCAATAAATCACATGGCAATTCCGCTAAACTGGTATATCATTTTTGATATACCATCAATATCAGGCAGCGATAAGATGTTGAAAGACTTTAAAATGGATGAGCTGAGGATCCTCTGCGCCATCGCCGAAACCGCCAGCGTAAGCCGGGCAGCACAGCGCCTGAATATGCCCCAGTCTAACGTCTCACGGACGCTGACCAGCGTGGAGCGGAAAGTCGGCCTGGCCATTTTTCTGCGCACCGCCAGGGAACTGGTGCGTACCGAGTTCGGCGAGCAGTTTATCCACGCCAGCAGCGCCGTTCTTGAGCAGCATGAGCAGCTTATCAACCTCGCCGACCGTTATAAAAACACGCTGCAGGGCGTCGTCACCCTTGGGGCGCCCATCGGCATCCACCAGTTTCTCGGGCGCTATATTCTGCCGGCGCTAAGAAAAACGCTGCCGGAGCTGCAGATCAATCTGGTCACCCGCAACGCCAGCGAGCGGGAACAAAAATACGGCGCCATTTTCAATAGCGACTGCGATCTGCTGATAAGCCCCTTTAAGCCACAGAATGAAAACCTTATCGCCCGCCCCTTCACCCGCTTTCGCACCGGCGTCTTCGCCTCCCCGGATTATCTGGCGCAACACCCTATCGCCGAGCCGGAGGCGCTGGTGGATCATGAGTGCATCACCCTGCGCATGCTGGGCGGCAGCGACAATATCTGGACCTTCAAAAGCAAAAACGGCAAACCGCTCAATCTCACGGTAAAGGGGGGATTCGTGTGCGATAACACGCTGCCGGCGGTGGAGCTGGCGAAGCTGGGAATGGGGATCGTTTATGCGCCCTACTATTCACTCGCCACCGAGCTGGCGGCAGGACAGCTGGTTCCCTGTCTGAAGAAGGAGCGCTGCATCGATCTGCAGGCCTGGCTTATCTACCAGCGACGGGACATTCTTCCGCTACGCGTCCAGGCGCTGCTGGACGGCCTCAGCGTCCATATCAAAAACCTGTCTCATTTGCTGCTTTAAGCTCAGGGCGCGGTGGCCAGCTCAAGCTCCAGCAGCCAGGTGATGGCGTCATCACGATGAGTGAAGCACATCTCCGGCGAGGGCTGCAGGCTGGCGCACACCTTCGGACGCAGTGGGGAGCCGAAAATCAGGCACAGATTGTGCTCGGAGAGCTGAATACAGCGGGTATTGGCCGGCTTGCCCTGCGGCATGCCGGGGATCGGCGAGGATATAGAGGGGGCGATGCAACATGCGCCACAATCAGTACGACATTCCACAACCCAACTCCCAAACGCTCATTTTGCGCCACAGCCTAAACGTTTTGCCAGAAGATAGCAAAACTCGCGAATTCCACTTGCCTGAACGCCCGGGCGCGAGTAGTTTTACGCGATATTTTTGACTCGTTAAGTGACAGGATTACTGCAATGCCAAGAGCGAATGAAATTAAAAAAGGTATGGTGCTGAATTACAACGGCAAGCTGCTGATTGTGAAAAATATCGATATTCAGTCACCCAGCGCCCGCGGTGCTGCGACACTGTATAAAATGCGCTTCTCCGATGTGCGTACCGGCCTGAAAGTAGAAGAGCGCTTCAAAGGCGACGATATCGTCGATACCGTGACCCTGACCCGCCGTTTCGTTGACTTCTCCTATGTCGATGGCAACGAATACGTGTTCATGGATAAAGAAGACTACACCCCTTACACCTTCACGAAAGAGCAGATCGAAGAAGAGCTGCAGTTTATTCCGGAAGGCGGCATGCCGGATATGCAGGTGTTGACCTGGGACGGCCAGCTTCTGGCGCTTGAGCTGCCGCAGACCGTGGACCTGGAAATTATCGAAACCGCGCCGGGTATTAAAGGGGCATCCGCCAGCTCCCGCACCAAGCCCGCCACCATGAGCACCGGCCTGGTGATTCAGGTGCCGGAATACCTGACCACAGGTGAGAAAATCCGCATTCATATCGAAGAGTGCCGCTATATGGGCCGCGCGGATTAATTTTCCGTGACGAGTTGACCAGAAAAAAGGACAGCCGCTGGCTGTCCTTTTTGTTATCCCCGTTGCCGCGATTACAGCAGCTCAGGGTATTTGGTCATCTTCAGCGCCAGCTCCACGCCGCGCACTTCCGCCATCCCCTTGAGACGGCCAATCGCCGAATAGCCTGGGTTGGTTTTCTTGCGCAGATCGTCCAGCATCTGATGACCATGATCCGGACGGAACGGGATCGGGCGCAAATCGCCGGCCTGTTTACGCCGCTGCTCTTCACGCAGAATCGCATCCACCACCGCCACCATATTGACGTCGCCGCTAAGGTGCGCCGCCTCGTGGAAGGTTTTCGGGTTCGCCTCGCGGCAGGTGGCGCGCAGATGGGTAAAGTGGATGCGATCGCCAAAGGTTTCCACCATCTTCACCAGATCGTTATCGGCGCGGACGCCATAGGATCCGGTGCACATGGTAAAGCCGTTATTGATGCTGTCCACTGTCTCTTTCAGCCACTGCATATCTTCGATGGTCGACACGATACGCGGCAGGCCCAGGATCGGCCGCGGCGGATCGTCCGGATGCACTGCCAGTCGGATCCCCACCTCTTCGCACACCGGTACGATGGCCCGCAGGAAATAGGCCATATTTTCGCGCAGCTGCGCTTTATCGATGTGGTCATATTCCGCCAGGCGCGCGCGGAACTGGTCGAGGGTGTAGCCCTCTTCCGCCCCCGGCAGGCCGGCGATGATATTGCGGGTCAGTTTCTCAATGTCCGCTTCGCTCATCGCCTTGTAATACGCCTCGGCCTGGCGCTGCTCTTCTTCGCTGTAATCCGCTTCCGCCCCCGGGCGTTTGAGGATATGCAGTTCAAAGGCGGCGAAGGCGATCTGATCGAAACGCAGCGCCCGGGAGCCGTCCGGCAGCTCATATTCCAGATCGGTGCGCGTCCAGTCGAGGATCGGCATAAAGTTGTAGCATACGGTATCGATGCCGCAGGCCGCGAGGTTGCGGATGCTCTGCTGATAGTTGGCAATCCAGGTCGCATACTGTCCGCTGTGGGTTTTAATATCCTCGTGCACCGGAATGCTTTCGACCACCGACCAGGTCAGCCCTTTCGCCGCTAACAGCGCCTGACGCTCTTTAATCTCGTCGACCGGCCAGACCTGACCGTTTGCAATATGGTGCAGCGCAGTGACGACCCCGGTCGCCCCCGCCTGTCGTACATCATCAAGCGATACCGGATCGTTCGGCCCATACCACCGCCAGGTTTGCTCCATCGCTATGCCCTCACAAAAGTTGTTATACCAATAATGGCGACAATCATGACGACTACCATACATGTTTCTCGTCAGGCTGCAAACAGTGCTGGCACATTGATTGATCCAGCTCACAGTCAGCGGATAATTTCGGCTTACCAATTTAATTTCCTGTCATATAACTTTAGACTGGCAATGTTAATAAGCAGTTAAACAGGTGTGTAAAGAATGACAACAATTGCAACCGCTACGCTACCGGAAAACGTGCAACGTCCTCAGTACGATCGCAGCCAGCTCCGCTCGCGTATTGTCCATTTCGGCTTTGGCGCGTTTCATCGCGCGCACCAGGCGCTGCTGACCGATCGCGTGCTGAATAACATCGGCGGCGACTGGGGGATCTGCGAAATCAGTCTGTTCAGCGGCGATACGCTGATGAGCCAGCTTCGCGAACAGGACCACCTGTTTACCGTACTGGAAAAAGGCGCCGACGGTAATCAGCCCATTGTTATCGGCGCGGTGCACGAATGCCTGAACGCCAGGCTCGATTCGCTGGCGGCGATTATCGAGAAATTTTGCGAGCCGCAGGTAGCGATTGTCTCGCTGACCATCACGGAAAAAGGCTATTGCATCGATCCGGCGACCGGCAAGCTGGATCCGACGCATCCGCGTATCGTTCACGATCTGGAAAATCCGACGCTGCCGCAGTCGGCTCCCGGTATTTTAGTTGAAGCGCTGGCCCGCCGCCGGGAACGGGGCCTGTCGCCCTTTACCGTGCTCTCCTGCGATAACATTCCCGACAACGGCCACGTGGTGAAAAATGCCGTCCTCGGCATGGCGGAAAAACGCAGTCCGGCGCTGGCGAGCTGGATCGCCGACAACGTCAGCTTCCCGGGCACCATGGTGGATCGCATTGTTCCCGCCGCCACCGCGGAGTCGCTGGCGGAAATCGCCGCCGTGCTGGGGGTGGAAGATCCCTGCGCCATCAGCTGCGAACCCTTCATTCAGTGGGTGGTCGAAGACCACTTTGTCGCCGGGCGCCCCGCCTGGGAGACGGCGGGCGTGCAGATGACCGACGACGTGCTGCCCTGGGAGCAGATGAAGCTGCGGATGCTCAACGGCAGCCACTCTTTCCTCGCCTGGCTTGGCTATCTGGCAGGTCATGCGCACGTCAGCGACTGCATGCAGGATGAGGTCTTCCGCTGCGCCGCCCGCCAGCTGATGCTTGACGAACAGGCCCCGACGCTGACCATTACCGGCGTCGATCTGGCGGCCTATGCCGACAGCCTGATCGCGCGCTTCAGCAACCCGGCGCTCAAACACCGTACCTGGCAAATCGCCATGGACGGCAGCCAGAAGCTGCCCCAGCGTATGCTCGACGGTATTCGCGTGCATCTTGAGCGCGGCAGCCGCTGGCCGCTGCTGGCCCTCGGCGTAGCCGGCTGGATGCGCTACGTCAGCGGTACGGACGATGCCGGTCAGGCCATCGACGTCCGCGATCCGCTGGTGGACAAGATCCAGCAGCGGGTGGCGCAGAGCGATGAGCAGCAGCGCGTTGACGCCCTGCTGGGTCTGGAGGAAATATTTGGCCGCGACCTGCCGCGCAACGCGCAGTTTGTCGCCGGGATCCGCGCCGCCTGGCAGCAGCTGGCGATGCACGGCGCCCGCGAGGCGGTTGCCCGCGCGCTCAATTCTTAACAATATTTGCGCTTATGCGGACAGAATTTCCTTCTGTCCGCCTCAGGACTTCTCTTTTCCCTCTTTTTTCGTCAGGATAGACGTAACTGTTACAACATTACATTTATCCTGGAGAAAAGAGTGACCAGAACCAATTTGATCACCGGCTTTCTCGGCAGCGGTAAGACGACCTCGATTCTTCATCTGCTGGCGCAGAAGCCTGCGGATGAAAAATGGGCCGTACTGGTTAACGAGTTTGGCGAAGTCGGGATAGACGGCGCCCTGCTGGCCGACAGCGGCGCCCTGCTCAAGGAGATCCCCGGCGGCTGCATGTGCTGTGTCAATGGCCTGCCGATGCAGGTCGGGCTGAATACCCTGCTGCGCCAGGGGAAACCCGATCGTCTGTTGATTGAGCCCACCGGACTTGGCCATCCAAAGCAGATCCTCGATATCCTCACCGCGGCGGTGTATGAACCCTGGATCGATCTGCGCGCGACCCTGTGCATCCTCGATCCGCGTCAGCTACTGGACGAGAAAGCGGTCAACAACGACAACTTTCGCGACCAGCTGGCGGCGGCGGATATCATCGTGGCCAATAAAAGCGATCGGGAAACGCCCGAAAGCGCTCAGGCGTTTGTCGACTGGTGGCAACGCTGGGGCGGCGATCGCCGCCAGGTGTCGGCGACCCAGGGTAATATCGACCTGGCCCTGCTTGATGAACCGCGGCGCAATACCGCCCCGCTGCCGGCGAGCGCGGAGCACGCCCACCGCCATCCCCCCACAGCCGGTCTCGCCGCCCTTAGTCTGGCGGAACACCAGCGCTGGCGCCGCCACCTTAACAGCGGCCAGGGCTATCAGGCCTGCGGCTGGATCTTCGACGCGGAAACGGTCTTTGACACCATCGCCCTGCTGGAGTGGGCCCGGCTGGCGCCGGTGGCGCGCGTCAAAGGTGTGCTGCGCATTGCCGAAGGGGCGGTGCGGATCAACCGCCAGGGCGAGGATCTGCATATCGAGACCCTTAGCGTCGCCCCGCCCGATAGCCGCATCGAGCTTATCTCCGCCCATGAAGCCGACTGGAACGCGCTCCAGACCTCATTGTTGAGGCTTCGTTTAAGTTAAGGCGGCTAAGGTTGCCGCCGACTGTCACAAAATCGCAATGGCTATGATGAAAAACCGAATTCCTTTAATCCTGCTGCTTAACATCGCGGGTGTGGCGCTATTTTGCTCCTGGTATCTGCCAGCCAACCACGGCGCGTGGGCGCCGGTAGACGCCGCGATCTTCCATTTCTTTAACCATGGCGTCAGCGTCAGCCGCGCTTACGCCTGGCTGCTGGCGATCATCAACAATCGCGCCTTCGACGCCTGCTCGCTGCTGGCGATGGGTTGCCTGATGCTCAGCTACTGGCTCAAGGCGCCGGCGGCAGGCCGTCGTCAGATCGCCATTATGGGCGTGGTGATGCTGCTGGCGGCGGTGATCATCAACCAGCTGGCGCAGCACCTGATGCCGGTTCAGCGCGCCAGTCCGTCGCTGTTTTTCAGCGATGTCACCCGCGTCAGCGACGTCGTTAACTTCCCCACTAAGGATGCTTCCAAGGACAGCTTCCCCGGCGATCATGGGATGATGCTGCTGATCTTCGCGAGCTTTATGTGGCGCTATTTTGGCCGCCGCGCGCTGGCCGTGGCGCTGGTGATATTTGTGGTCTTTGCTTTCCCGCGGGTGATGATTGGCGCCCACTGGTTCAGCGATATTGCCGTCGGCTCTCTGACCGCCGTGCTGATTGGCGCGCCCTGGGTATTGATGACGCCGCTGAGCGATAAACTGATCGCCTTTTTCGATCGCTACTTACCCGGCGGAATATCGGCCAAATAAAGCCGCGGGCCGCCGCCAGGGGCATTATCTATAAGGGGACCTTTTGGGTCCCTTTTTTCAATTGTCCTTTTTTTCAACATCACGTTCATCTTCTTGTCACATTAATCCCGTGACAAATGAAGGAATTGTCTGTTTTTTGCCCGTAATTGCCGCAATTTTGGCCTTTCCCGATGATTCACTTTTTGTCACCAAAATACTTATAAGAAATCGCGCAAAACCGCTCGCCATGCGGCGTTTGATAGGGTAATCTCGTTCTCGTTTTGCCTTTTCCGCAACATTAATTCAGGCCCTGAATAAAATTGTGCGTGACTGCACAAATTTAAGCTTAAGGAATTGTCTCATTGCGGATGGGTATTTAGGCTCTAACACGTTTGGCATTTTTTATAACGACATTGTCGTTAAGGACAACAAGGGAAAATAAACAGCATGGTCAAATCTCAGCCGATTTTGAGATACATCTTGCGGGTAGCCCCCGCGATTGCAGTAGCGGTTCTGCTTTCCGCGTGTAGTTCAACAAGTACCGCCAGGAATATGCATTCTGAGACGCATGCTGTGGGTAGTGGCGATTTATCATCACTGCAAGCCTCTCAGGATGAATTTGAAACGATGGTCCGTAACCTGGACGTGAAGTCCCGTTTAATGGATCAGTATGCCAGCTGGAAAGGCGTGCGTTACCGCCTCGGCGGCAGCACTCGCAAAGGTATCGACTGCTCGGCGTTCGTGCAGCGCACCTTCCGCGAACAATTTGGTCTGGAACTGCCGCGTTCAACTTCTGAACAGCAGGAAACCGGAAAATCGATTTCCCGTACCCAGCTGCGTACTGGCGATCTGGTTCTGTTCCGCGCCGGCTCTACCGGCCGCCATGTCGGGATCTACCTCGGCAACAACCAGTTTGTTCACGCCTCTACCAGCAGCGGAGTGACCATCTCCAGCATGGATGAGCCATACTGGAAAAAGCGCTACAACGAAGCGCGTCGAGTCCTGAGCCGCTCGTAAACTGTCCTCTACCGCCGCCGGTTATCCCTTGGCTGGAAGCGGGATAAAAAACACTGCCCCGGCAGTGTTTTTTTTTGCCACCTGATTCTGAACGACGCAAAATAAGCTATGTCTTTTAAGTGGGAATGAGAAAAACGACGACTGACAACCCGTTGCTGCGCATCAATAACACGGAAAGACTATAGCTATGCTGACTCGCTACTTTTCGCCCCAGCGTAAAACCTGGCTAACCAGCCTGTGCGTGGGCATTATCGTCGCGCTACTGGCTGGCAGCATTCAATTTATGGTGATTTACCATAACCGGGCGGAGCGTTTCGACGCCATTATCAACAATGTTAATACCTATCTGAAGCGCTATTTTCACGACCTGCGCCAGACCATTGACGGCCTGCAGCCGCTGGTGGACCAGCCCTGCGAGAATATTGACTCCGGGCTTACCTCCCATGCCGCGTTCAGCCCCAACGTCCGCGCTTTCCTGCTGGTCAAAAACGGCGTGGCCTTTTGCTCCTCGGCAACCGGCGCCATGAATACTCCCCTCACCCAGCTGATCCCGGCCATTGATATCCGCAAACCCCTTGATATGGCGATTTTGCCAGGCACGCCGATGATGCCGAAGAGCGCGGCGCTGGCGCTATGGGTAGGCAAACCCGGTGATGAAAACAGCGGCATTTTCGTGTCGATTAACGCCAATCTCACGCCGTATATCCTCTATTCCGCACGGCAGAATGATTTCAGCGGTATTGCGCTGGTCATCGGCCACACCGCTATCTCCACCTTCAGTAACCGGCTGGTGGATCCGCAAACGCTGCATAACGTGCCGATCCGCGAAGTGCAGATCGACGGTTTCCCCCTCAAGGTCTACCTGTATGCCAACAGCTGGCTGGCGGAAAATACGCAGTTTGCTCTGCTGCTCGGGGTGGTGTGCGGCCTGCTGGCGGGGCTGCTCTGCTATTACGTGCTGTCGATCAAATCCGATCCGCGAAAATCCATCCTGCTGGGGATCAAAAACAACCAGTTCTACGTCGTCTATCAGCCGGTGGTGAATGCCCAGACTCTGCGTATCAGCGGCGTGGAGGTCCTGATGCGCTGGCGCCATCCGGTGGTGGGCGAAATTCCGCCTGACGTCTTTATTAACCTCGCGGAAACCCAGCAGATGATCGTGCCGCTGACCGATCACCTGCTGGCGCTGATCGCCCGCGACGCGCCGGCGCTGAAGCGTATTCTGCCGCACGGCGTCAAGCTGGGGCTCAATATTTCCCCCGCCCATCTTCAGGCCGACAGCTTCCGCGACGATATGCTGCGCTTCGCCGCCGCGCTGCCCGCCAGCCATTTTCACGTGGTGCTGGAGGTCACAGAGCGGGCGATGATTGACAAAGAAAAATCGGTCGCTAACTTCGCCTGGCTCCACCAGCACGGTTTTGAAATCGCGATCGATGATTTTGGCACCGGGCATAGCGCGTTGATCTATCTCGAACGCTATAACTTCGATTATCTGAAGATCGATCGCGGCTTTGTGCAGGCGATCGGCACCGAAACCGTCACCTCGCCAGTGCTGGATGCGGTGCTGACCCTCAGCCGTCGGCTGAAATTGATGACCGTTGCCGAAGGGGTGGAGACCCAGGAGCAGGCGGAGTGGCTCCGCGCTCAGGGAGTGCATTTCCTGCAGGGGTACTGGATCAGCCGGCCGCTGTCGCTGGCGGCGCTGGTGGCCGCGCACGATGAACCCGCGAATTATTTCACAACGCGCTAAGTCTCACTTATGATGCGGGAACAGAAGTCGGCCACGGGGGCCGGCTATGACAGGGTATTCTGCCGCCTATGTATGCGCGACTTTTTCTGCTTCTGCTTGCTCTGTTTAGCCTGAGCGCTAAAGCGCAATCCATTCAGGAAAGCGTCGCCTTCGCGATTATCGGCGAACCCAAATACGCCGCCGGTTTCAGCCATTTTGATTATGTTAATCCACAGGCGCCGAAAGGCGGCACCCTCACCCTGGCGGCGATTGGCACCTTTGACAACTTCAACCGCTACGCGCTGCGCGGCAATCCCGCGGTACGCACTGAGGCGCTCTACGATCCCCTGTTCACCACCTCGGATGATGAGCCCGGCAGCTACTATCCGTTGATTGCCGAACGGGCGCGCTACGCCGGGGACTATTCATGGATGGAGATCGCCCTCAACCCGCGCGCCCGTTTTCACGACGGCACGCCGATCACCGCCCGCGATGTCGCTTTTACCTTCAATAAGTTTATGACCGAAGGGGTGCCGCAGTTCCGCCTCTTTTATAAAGGCACCACCGTGAAGGCCATCGCGCCGTTGACCGTGCGTATCGACCTCGGCCAGCCCGGTAAAGAGAACATGCTGAGCCTGCTGAGCCTGCCGGTGATGCCCGAGGCGTTCTGGCGTCATCACAAACTCAGCGACCCGCTGTCAAAGCCGCCGCTGGCCAGCGGGCCCTACCGCATCAGCGCCTGGCGGATGGGACAGTATATTACCTATTCCCGGGTCGCCGACTACTGGGCGGCCGACCTGCCGGTCAACCGCGGTCGCTGGAACTTCGATACGCTGCGCTATGACTATTATCTTGACGACAACGTCGCTTTCGAAGCCTTTAAAGCCGGGGCCGTCGACCGCCGGGAAGAGACGGTCGCCAAAAACTGGGCCACCCGCTACGTCGGCCGCAACTTCAGCCGCGGCTACATCATTAAAGAGGAGTATGCCAACACCTCGGCGCAGGATACCCAGTGGCTGGCGTTCAATATTCAGCGCCCGGTATTCGCCGATCGCCGGGTGCGGGAGGCCATTACCCTGGCGTTTGATTTTGAATGGATGAACAAGGCGCTGTTTTACAGCGCGTATCAGCGCGCCAACAGCTATTTCCAGAACACCGAATATGCCGCCCGCAGCCTGCCCGACGCGGCCGAGCTGGCCCTGCTGACGCCGATGAAAAACGAACTGCCCCCCGAGCTCTTCAGCCAGGTGTACCAGCCGCCGGTCTCCCGCGGCGATGGCTTCGACCGCGCCAACTTACTCCAAGCCGACGCCCTGCTTAACGCGGCGGGCTGGACGGTGAAGAACCAGCGCCGGGTTAACGCCGCCACCGGCAAGCCGCTGCGCTTTGAACTGCTGATGCCGGCCGGAAGCAATGACCGCTGGGTGCTGCCGTTTCAGCACAACCTGCAGCGCCTGGGGATCGTCATGGATATTCGTCAGGTGGATAACTCGCAGTACAGCAACCGCCGCCGCAGCCGCGATTACGACATGATGCCGAGCCTGTGGCGCGCCATGCCCTGGCCGGGGACTGACCTGCAAATCTCCTGGGCGTCGGACTATATTCACTCCAGCTACAACGCGCCGGGGGTGCAAAGTCCGGTGGTGGATAAACTGATTGCGCAGATCCTGCAGTGGCAGGGTAATAAGCAGAAGCTGATCCCGCTTGGCCGGGCGCTGGACCGCGTCCTCACCTGGAACCACTACATGTTGCCGATGTGGTATATGGCGCAGGACCGCACCGCGTGGTGGAATAAATTCTCGTTCCCCCAAACCCGCCCCATTTATTCGTCCGGCCTTGATACCTGGTGGTATGACGCGAACAAAGCGGCCACCCTCCCCGCGGACAGACGCTAAGGACATATACCATGGGCAGCTACCTGATCCGACGTTTGCTGTTAGTGATCCCCACCCTGTGGGCCATCATTACCATTAACTTTTTTATTGTACAGATCGCTCCCGGCGGCCCGGTCGACCAGGCCATCGCCGCCATCGAATTTGGTCAGCACGGCGGAATGCCAGGCGCCGGCGACGGCGGGATGGGCGCCAGCCATGCCCGCACCGGCGCCGGCAATATCAGCGAGGGTCACTATCGCGGGGGGCGCGGCCTCGATCCGGAAGTCATCGCCGAGATCACCCACCGCTACGGCTTCGACAAACCGCTGCACGAACGCTACCTGAAGATGCTGGGCGATTATCTGCGCTTTGATTTTGGCGACAGCCTGTTTCGCAGCGCCTCCGTGCTGCAGCTGATTAAAGACAGCCTGCCGGTCTCGGTGAGCCTCGGGCTGTGGAGCACGCTGATCATCTATCTGGTCTCCATTCCGCTGGGCATCCGCAAAGCCGTCAGCAACGGCAGCCGCTTTGACATCTGGAGCAGTACGCTGATTATCATTGGCTATGCGATCCCCGCCTTTCTGTTCGCCATTCTGCTGATCGTGATTTTCGCCGGCGGCAGCTATTTCGACCTCTTCCCGCTGCGCGGTCTGGTCTCGCCAAACTTCGACACCCTCCCGTGGTATGAAAAGATCCTCGACTATCTGTGGCACATCACCCTGCCGGTGCTGGCGACGGTGATCGGCGGCTTTGCCGCCCTGACCATGCTGACCAAAAACAGCTTCCTTGACGAGATCCGCAAACAGTATGTGGTCACCGCCCGCGCCAAAGGCGTCGGTGAGAAACAGATCCTTTGGGGACACGTGTTCCGCAACGCCATGCTGCTGGTGATCGCCGGTTTCCCGGCCACCTTTATCAGTATGTTCTTTACCGGCTCGCTGCTGATCGAAGTGATGTTCTCCCTGAATGGTCTGGGGCTGCTGGGCTATGAAGCGACGGTCTCCCGCGACTATCCGGTGATGTTCGGCACGCTCTATATTTTCACCCTGATCGGCCTGCTGCTGAATATCGTCAGCGATATCAGCTATACGCTGGTCGACCCGCGTATTGATTTTGAGGGCCGCTAATGTCGTTCTTCAGTCCCGTTAATCAGGCCCGCTGGGCGCGCTTTCGCCACAACCGCCGCGGTTACTGGTCGCTGTGGCTGTTTTTAATCCTCTTCCTCTGCAGCCTGGGGGCTGAGCTGCTGGCCAACGATCGGCCGCTGCTGGTGCAGTACCGGGGCCAGCTGTACGTCCCGGTGTTAAAAAACTATACCGAGCAGACCTTCGGCGGCGCATTCGCCACCGCCGCCGACTATCAGGATCCCTGGCTGCAGCAGCAGCTGGCCAGCCACGGCTGGGCGCTTTGGCCGCCGGTGCGCTTCGGCGCGACGACGATCAATTTTGCCAGCACGGTTCCTTTTCCATCGCCGCCCTCGGCCAGCAACTGGCTCGGCACCGACGCCAACGGCGGCGATGTGCTGGCGCGGATCCTTTATGGGACGCGCATCTCGGTACTGTTCGGTCTGCTGCTGACGCTGGTCTCCAGCGTGCTGGGGGTGCTGGCCGGTGCGATACAAGGTTATTACGGCGGTAAAATCGACCTCTGGGGGCAGCGTTTTATCGAAGTCTGGTCCGGTATGCCGACGCTGTTTCTGATCATCCTGCTCTCCAGCGTCGTGCAGCCGGGCTTCTGGTGGCTGCTGGCGATCACCGTCCTGTTTGGCTGGATGACGCTGGTGGGCGTGGTGCGCGCTGAATTTCTTCGCACCCGCAACTACGACTACATCCGGGCGGCGCAGGCGTTAGGGGTCAGCGACCGGCAGATCATCCTGCGGCATATGCTGCCCAACGCGATGGTGGCGACCCTCACCTTCCTGCCTTTTATTCTCTGCAGCTCTATTACCACCCTGACGTCGCTGGATTTTCTCGGCTTCGGCCTGCCGCTCGGCTCGCCCTCCCTCGGCGAGCTGCTCCTGCAGGGCAAAAACAACCTGCAGGCGCCCTGGCTGGGCATTGCCGCGTTTCTCTCTGTCGCCGTGCTGCTGACGCTGCTGATTTTCATCGGTGAAGCGGTGCGCGACGCCTTTGACCCCAGTAAGGCGGTGTAATATGACCCACCCGCTGTTAGCTATCGACAATCTCTCTATCGCCTTTCGCCAGCAGGGGGAGACGCAGACCGTCGTGCATAATCTGTCGCTCGAGGTGGCGGCCGGCGAAACGCTGGCCCTGGTGGGGGAATCCGGCTCCGGTAAGAGCATCTCCGCCCTGTCGGTGCTGCGGCTGCTCCCTACCCCGCCGGCCAGCTACCCCAGCGGCGATATCCGTTTTCATGGCCAGTCGCTGCTGCATGCGGATGAGGCGACCCTGCGCGGCGTGCGCGGCAACCGGATCGCGATGATCTTTCAGGAGCCGATGGTGTCGCTCAATCCCCTCCATACCCTGGAAAAACAGCTCTACGAGGTGCTGTCGTTACACCGGGGAATGCGCAAAGAGGCGGCGCGCGGGGAGATCCTCGACTGCCTGGAGCGCGTCGGGATCCGTCAGGCGCCGCGGCGGCTGGCGGACTATCCGCACCAGCTCTCGGGCGGCGAGCGCCAGCGGGTGATGATCGCCATGGCGCTGCTGACGCGCCCGGAGCTGTTGATTGCCGACGAGCCGACCACCGCCCTCGATGTGTCAGTGCAGGCGCAAATTCTGCAGCTGCTGCGCGAGCTAAAGCGGGAGCTGAACATGGGGTTGCTGTTTATCACCCATAACCTGAGCATCGTCCGCCAGCTGGCTGACCGGGTGGCGGTGATGCAGAACGGCCGCTGCGTGGAGCACAATCACTGTCGGGCGCTGTTTAGCGCGCCGGCCCATCCTTACACCCAACGCCTGCTGGATAGCGAACCGGACGGCGAGCCGGTGCCGCTGGCCGCCGATGCCCCGGTGCTGCTGCAGGCGGAGGCGTTACAGGTGGTATTCCCCATTCGTCGGGGGATCCTGCGTCGGGTGGTCGATCACCATCGGGTGGTCAATGATCTCCATTTCCAGCTACGGGCCGGCGAGGCGCTGGGTCTGGTGGGAGAATCGGGTTCCGGCAAAAGCACGACCGGTCTGGCGCTGCTGCGCCTGATCCCCTCCGAGGGCAAGATAACCTTTGCCGGCCAGCCGATTCAGGGACGCGGTCGCCGACAGCTGCTGCCGCTGCGCCGACAGATGCAGGTGGTTTTTCAGGATCCGAACTCGTCGCTCAATCCGCGCCTGACGGCGCAGCAGATCATTGAGGAGGGCCTGCGTGTCC
This sequence comes from Klebsiella sp. JB_Kp042, assembly GCF_040065275.1. Lineage (NCBI taxonomy): Bacteria > Pseudomonadati > Pseudomonadota > Gammaproteobacteria > Enterobacterales > Enterobacteriaceae > Klebsiella > Klebsiella sp. JB_Kp042. The sequence goes on along the minus strand of NZ_JBEAJL010000115.1, from coordinate 140,058 downwards.
ACCAGCCGACGCTGACGGCGGCTGAACGCGAACAGGCGGTGATCCTTGCCATGCAGGAGGTCGGCCTCGACCCGGCCAGCCGCCAGCGCTACCCGGCGGCTTTCTCCGGCGGCCAGCGCCAGCGTATCGCCATCGCCAGAGCGTTAATCGTCAAGCCGCAGCTGATCGTCCTCGACGAGCCGACTTCCTCGCTGGATAAAACCGTTCAGGCGCAGATCCTGAATCTGCTGAAAGCATTACAGCTGAAGCATCAGCTGGCCTATATTTTTATCAGCCATGATTTAGGTGTGGTGCGCGCGCTGTGTCACCAGGTGATGGTGCTGCGGCAGGGAGTGGTGGTCGAACAGGGCGAGTGCCAGTCCGTCTTCAGCGCGCCCCGGCATAAGTATACCCGCCAGCTGCTGGCGCTAAGCTGACGGTCAGAAAGGGTTATTGCCGGAGAAGGGCTCGGCGATCGCCACGCCAAAGTTTTTCAGACGACAGGTGGCGGCAAACTCATCCTGCAGATTAACGAACAGGCAGGGCTCGCCTTCGCACTCCAGAACGGAACAGTCGACTTCGATGTCGCTTAACGCCTGGCTGAGCTTATGCATCACCGGCCAGGCTTTTTCACCGTCCGGACTCAGCAACTTCAGGGCGACGAGACTGTTTTCGTTCTGCGCGCCGTTTTGCGGAATCGGTTCAACTCTGGAACCCGCAAAACCGGCCAGCCAGCGATAGCTCTGCGGCAGACGGTGTACGATAGAGAGTTGTTGTGTATTCACGTGGTTTCCCCGGAAGCAAAAGGCTTCACAATAAATTTACATCAATATTAACACACTGTTGACAAATAGTCCTGCTCAGACGCAGAAAACGTTTACAGCCGCGGCGGCCCAGGGTTAAGCGCTTATATTCCAGCGTGTTATTTTTTCACCCGGCAAGCCGATTGGCGCTATATGTACCCGTTTCTGTGATCCAAAACAACTTTTTTATCGCAACAATGCGACTTTTTACACTAATTGATTTTACATAAAGGAAACAAATCGCAGAACCCTGAAGCCCATTGCGGTTGACGTGCATCAAGAAAGGGGCGATTTCGCCCCTGAAAATGTGACCTAGCGTGCGATTTTTCGCCGGCGGGAAGCGTAAAGGGAGAAGAAAATAGAGCTGGTGGCGCAGAAGGCGATGGAGATTAACATCGGCCAGGCGGTGGTAAAGGTGGCCATCGACAGCAGCGCGCCGATAATCGCCCCGATACCAAAGCGGAAAGTCCCCGCCAGCGACGAAGCGGTGCCCGCCATATGCGGAAACTCATCGAGGATCACCGCCATCGCGTTCGACGACACCATCGATACGCAGCCAACGAAGGCCGCCACGCCGATGACCAGCGACCAGAAGCCGACGTCGAGCAGCGCGCAAACCACCATCCACACCGCCATGGCAAACTGGATCCACAGCCCGGCGCGGAACATGCGCAACGCCCCTACCCGCCGCACAAACCGGCTGTTGAACATGGTCATCAGGAACAGAAAGACAATGTTCAGCGCAAAATAGTAGCCAAAGTGCTGAGGCGCGACGTGGTTAATATTGATATAGACGAAAGGCCCGGCGCTAAGGAAAGAGAACATGCCCGCGAAGCTAAACCCGCTCGCCAGCATATAGCTCAGGACCCGCTTATGGCGGAACAGGGTGGCAAAGTTACCCATCGTGGTGCGCAGGTGGAACGGCTGACGCCTTTCAGCCGGCAGCGTTTCGCGGATAAACAGGCCGATCATCAGCGACGCCAGCAGGGCCGCCAGGGCGAGGATCCAGAAGATGGCATGCCAGCTGAACCAGACCAGCACCGCCCCGCCGACCATCGGCGCCACCAGCGGCGCAATGGTCGTCACCAGCATGACAAACGACATCATCCGCGAAAACTCATCTTTCGGATAGATATCGCGCATCAGGGCGTTGATCACCACGCTGGCCGCCGCAGCCGCCAGACCATGGAAGAAGCGCATGGCGATCAGCATCTCAATGGTCTGCGACAGGGCGCAGGCCACCGCCGCCGCGGCGAAGACCAGCGTTCCGCCGAGGATCACCGGCTTGCGGCCGAGGCTGTCGGCCATCGGACCGTACAGCAGCTGCCCCAGCGCAAAGCCGAGGATATAGGTGCTGAGGGTCATCTGCGCGCTGCCGTCCGGCACGTGGTACTGGGCAGCGATCACCGGCAGGGCCGGGAGATACATATCGATCGACAGCGGCATCAGCATGGCCAGCAGGCCAAGGATAAAGACAATCCCCAGAGACGAATTTTGCTTCAGCGTCACGTTTTGCTCCGTGGCTGCGGGGCGCCCACGCTGGCGATTTCCGCTTCCGTCAGCGGACGATATTCACCCGGCGCCAGAGACTCATCCAGCAGGATGTCGCCGATGCGTTCCCGATGCAGGCCAACCACGTGGTTGCCCACGGCGGCGAACATGCGTTTCACCTGATGGTAGCGGCCTTCGCTAATGGTGAGGCGCACTTCGGTCGGAGTGATAACTTCCAGCACCGCCGGTTTGGTGAGATCTTTTTCGTTATGCAGTTGGACGCCTTTGGCAAACAGCTCCGCGGTCCCTTCCGCCAGCGGGCTTTCCAGCGCCACCAGATAGGTTTTTTCACAGTGGTGTCGCGGCGAGGTAATGCGGTGCGACCATTGGCCGTCATCGGTCATCAGCACCAGTCCGGTGGTGTCGATATCCAGCCGACCGGCGGCATGCAGCTTATGCGCCACCGGCTCGTCGAGGAAATAGAGGATAGTCGGATGATCGGGATCGTCGGTGGAACAGACGTACCCCTGCGGCTTGTTGAGCATAAAATAGCGCGGGCCGTTCTGCTGGGTCAGCGTGTTCCCGTCATACTCCACCTCGTGCTCCGGCTGAAGCTTAAAGGAAGCATCTTTTACAATGTCGCCGTCCACGGTAACGCGGCTGCCGCGGATTTCACGCCCGGCAATAGCCCGGCTGACGCCAAGCTGCTGAGCGATAAACTTATCAAGTCGCATGAGATTTTTTTAGCCTGTCAAAGTGCTGGAGCGGGCAAATCGCCCGAAAAAGAAGAAATTCACTGGCTAGTATAACGGGCTCTTAACACCACTCAAGGGAAAAGATTCATGGCATACTATTCGCGAGTTAATTAGCCCCGTGAATTCATGACTTTTACATTACGTCCCTACCAACAAGAAGCCGTCGATGCCACCCTCGCCTGGTTTCGTCGCCATACCGAGCCGGCGGCGATTGTCCTGCCCACCGGCGCGGGCAAAAGCCTGGTGATCGCCGAGCTTGCCCGACTGGCCCGCGGCCGCGTGCTGGTGCTGGCCCACGTCAAAGAGCTGGTGGCGCAGAATCATGCTAAATACTGCGCCCTTGGCCTCGAGGCGGATATCTTTGCCGCCGGACTGCAGCGTAAAGAGAGCCACGGCAAAGTGGTGTTCGGCAGCGTGCAGTCGGTGGCGCGCAATCTGGCGCAATTTCGCAGCGAGATTTCGCTGCTGATCGTCGATGAATGCCACCGCATCAGCGATGATGACGACAGCCAGTATCAGCAAATCATCAGCCACCTGCGGCAGGTCAACCCGCAGCTCCGGCTGCTCGGCCTGACGGCGACCCCGTTCCGCCTCGGCAAGGGGTGGATCTATCAGTTCCACTACCACGGGATGGTGCGTGGCGATGAAAAAGCGCTGTTCCGCGACTGCATCTATGAGCTGCCGCTGCGCTATATGATTAAGCACGGCTACCTGACGCCGCCGGAACGCCTCGATATGCCGGTGGTACAGTACGATTTCAGCCGCCTGCAGGCGCAAAGCAACGGCCTGTTCAGCGAGGCCGATCTTAATCACGAACTTAAAAAACAGCAGCGGATTACACCGCATATCGTCAGCCAGATCGTGGAGTTCGCCGCAAGCCGCAAAGGGGTGATGATCTTCGCCGCCACCGTGGAGCACGCCCGGGAAGTGACCGGCCTGCTGCCGGCAGGCCAGGCGGCGCTGATCACCGGGGAAACCCCGGGTCCGGAGCGAGATCGCATCATCGAGGCGTTTAAAGCGCAGGCGTATCGCTATCTGGTGAACGTCGCGGTGCTGACCACCGGCTTCGACGCCCCGCACGTCGACCTGATCGCCATCCTCCGCCCCACCGAGTCGGTGAGTCTTTACCAACAGATCGTTGGCCGCGGCCTGCGCCTGGCGCCGGGAAAAACCGACTGCCTGATCCTCGACTACGCCGGCAACCCGCACGACCTGTATGCCCCGGAAGTGGGGACGCCGAAGGGCAAAAGCGACAACGTGCCGGTGCAGGTCTTCTGCCCGGCCTGCGGCTTCGCCAACACCTTCTGGGGCAAAACCACCGCCGACGGCACCTTGATTGAGCATTTTGGCCGCCGCTGCCAGGGGTGGTTCGAAGATGACGACGGCCACCGCGAACAGTGCGACTTCCGCTTTCGCTTCAAAAACTGCCCGCAGTGCAACGCGGAAAACGATATCGCCGCCCGTCGCTGCCGGGAGTGCGACACCATTCTGGTTGACCCGGACGACATGCTGAAGGCGGCGCTGAAGCTGAAGGACGCGCTGGTGCTGCGCTGCAGCGGCATGGCCCTGCAGCACGGTAGCGACGAGAAAGGCCCGTGGCTGAAAATCACCTACTACGATGAGGACGGCGCCGACGTCAGTGAGCGCTTCCGTCTGCAAACGCCCGCCCAGCGTACCGCCTTTGAGCAGTTGTTTATCCGTCCGCATACCCGCACGCCGGGGATGCCGCTGCGCTGGATAACGCCGGCGGATATCGTGGCCCAGCAGGCGCTGCTGCGCCATCCGGACTTTGTCGTCGCCCGCATGAAAGGCCTGTACTGGCAGGTGCGGGAAAAAGTGTTCGATTATCAGGGGCGTTTTCGCCGCGCCAACGAGCTGCGTTAATCACCCGAAAGCTGAGGTTTTGATTGCCCGTGTGTCGTTTGGCGGCTATAATGCCGCCCGCTTTTGCATTCGCAAAGCAGATAATCCGCCTGTTGCTGGGTCGCCTGTAGCAGGCTTTATATATAGAGAGACATCAATGTTTACTATCAACGCAGAAGTACGTAAAGAGCAGGGTAAGGGTGCGAGCCGCCGCCTGCGCGCAGCTAACAAGTTCCCGGCAATCATCTACGGTGGCGAAGCTGCTCCGGTTGCTATCGAACTGGACCACGACAAAGTTTGGAACATGCAGGATAAAGCTGAGTTTTACGGCGAAGTTCTGACCGTCGTTGTTGATGGCAAAGAAGAAAAAGTCAAAGTTCAGGCTGTTCAGCGCCACGCGTTCAAGCCGAAACTGACTCACATCGACTTCGTTCGCGCGTAATCGCCGATAGCAAGTTGTATGGCAAGCGCCCCGGGGTCTTCGGCTCCGGGGCGTTTTGTTATCCGCGCCGCCAAAGCGCCGGCGCCTCGTCCACGATGTCGCTCAGCAGCCGGTGCTTATTCATTCCGGGCAGCCAGAGCATCACCATGGTGACGTTCAGCCCCTGACTGCCGACCTCCGTCGCGATTTCACCGACTCCCCGCCACTCGCCTGGCCGCAAATGGTCCGGTAAAAACCCCCAGCCCCTCCCCTGCTCCATCGCATGGCGCAGCAGGGTAATTTCGTTCATATACAGCGTATGGCCGGAGATCTGCAGCCGGCGGGCAATCTGATCGTCGCTGCGCCGGTGCATCACCAGCTGCGGCGTCAACGACAGATTGAGCAGCGTCAGCGGCCGCGCGGCATCCCGGAACAGGCGGTCCGCCGCGTAGAAACGCAGATCCACGGTGCCGAGCGCCCGCCACTCCATTTCGCTGCCCAGCGTGCGGTTGTTGGCCTGGCACATCGCCATATCCGCCACGCCATCGCTCAGCGCCTGCTCGGCTTCGCGCCGCGAGGCACTCCAGCAGCTTAACCGGATCTGCCGCCGGGCCAGCGTATCGGCCAGCGCGCAGAGAAAATCACGTGGGATAAAGGGATCGTACACCAGACGCAGCGCCTGCCCGGCGGTTTGCGGCAGCGTTTGCGCAAAAGACTCGAAAGCCTGCGCCTGACGCAACAGCAGATGCGCCTGACGAAAAAGCTGCTCCCCTTCGGCGGTTAAGGTCAGGGTACGCCCTTCCCGGCTGAACAGCCGATAGCCCAGCGCATCTTCCAGATAGTCCAGCAGATCGCGCAGCGTGGTTCGGTCTTTACCTAACCGAATGGCCGCCCGCGACAGGCTGCCGGTCTCGGCGATGGTGGCGAATGCTTCAATCTGCGCGAAAGAATACTGCAGGGTTTTCATCCTTCTCTCCCTTGCGGGGGAAAATCCCCCCTTTGCTGATTTTAGCCGCCGCGCGCCGATTTATATACTGCGATGCGAATCTATGGCAAACGAGGAAAGGATGATGATAAGAAAACCACTGGCCCTGGCGTTAATCCTGGCGGCGCTGCCGGCCGCGGCAATGGCACAACGCTGCGGCGACCTGACGCTGGATGTCTGCCCAACGCCTTACGACCAAACGCTACCCGCCGCCAAAGATATGCTCAGCTGGGATCAGACGTCACGCGTGATTGGCTTTCGAAATGACTATCGCAACTATGCCGGCGATGTTTTCCGCCACGGCGCCTCGGCGCCGCTGGAACGCGCTGAAAAACAATTGACCGATGCCCGCTATACCCTCAACGGCCACACCTGGACCCTGCAGGATTACCTGAAGCGCGAGAACGTCAGCGGTATGCTGGTGCTGAAAGACGGCAAAGTCGCCTGGAAATATCTTGGCGACGGCAACACCGATACCACCCTGTGGACCTCACGCTCGGTGGGAAAATCGGTGGTCTCGACGCTGGTGGGCATCGCCATTCAGCAGGGTAAGATCCACTCCCTCGATGATCTGATTACCGTTTATGAACCCGAACTGAAAGGCACCGCCTGGGACGGCGTGACTCTGAAGCAGTTGATGCAGCACACCAGCGGTGTGGAATGGAATGAAGACTACACCGACCCGCAGTCGCACTTCGCCCGCCTGACCCAGTGCGAGGCGCAGCCCGGGGCCTATGCCTGCGTGCGCAAGATCGTCACCGGCCTGGCGCGCAAACATCCGGCGGGCGAGCAGTGGTCCTACTCTTCCGGGGGCGCCTGGCTGCTGGGCGATATCCTGGAGCGCGCCACCGGCATGTCGCTGGCCGCCTGGCTTGAGCAGTCGCTGTGGCGGCCCGCCGGGATGGCCCACGACGGCGTATGGCATGCTTATCAGCAAGGGAAGCACGATGTCGGCGCCCACGGCTTTAACGCCACCCTTGAAGACTGGGGCCGCTTCGGCGAATTCGTCGCCCGCGATGGTCGGTTAAGTAACGGCAAACAGCTGGTGCCGGCGGGCTGGTTCGATCAGGCCGCAAGCTGGACCACTGCGCTAAACTCGGTCTCGGCGGCGCATCCGCAAGGTATCTACGGCTATCAGTGGTGGAATAACGCCATTCCGGCGAATGCGCAAAACGTCCAGCCGACGCCGCAGGAAGGGCTGAAAGACTCGCTGTGGGCGCTGGGGATCTACGGCCAGGTGATCATGGTGAACCGCGCGGAACACCTGGTGATCGTCCAGTGGTCGACCTGGCCGCAGGCGGAACCCTCCTTTAACGCCCAGCCGCTGGAAGCGGCGCTGATGTACAGCGCCATTGCCCGCGAGCTGCGTTAACCCTCCCTCCTCCTTGCCGCTCAGCCGGCGAGGAGCGTGTCGGCATTCAGCGCCAGGTGCTGTAGCAGGATAATGGTTTTGGCATCCATGATCTCGCCATCGCGAATGGCCTGCAGCGCCCGCGCCAGCGGCCACTCCAGCACTTCAATGTCCTCACCTTCCGCCGCCAGCCCGCCGCCGTCTCCCTGCCGGTCATCGGCCTGATATTCGGCGATAAAAAAGTAGAGCTTTTCGGTGACAGATCCGGGGCTCATAAAGACGGTGAAGAGGGGCTCGATGCGCGTCACCCGAAAGCCGGTCTCCTCTTCCGCTTCGGCAACGATCCTCGCCTCCGGCGAGGCGTTATCCAACAGCCCGGCCGCCGCTTCAATGAGATATCCGTCGTGACCGTGAGTAAACACCGGAAAACGGAACTGACGGGTCAGGACCACCGTCCGCTTTTCCCGGTTGTAGAGTAAAATGACCGCGCCGTTGCCGCGATCGTAGGCCTCGCGGCTCTGCTCCTGCCAGCGTCCGTCCCGGCGCTGCAGTTCAAAGGTATATTTTTTCAGCGTGTACCAGTTATCAGAGAGCAGCGTCTCGCGAACGTGTCGGACGTGCGGTGCGTGAGTTTGCATGTTATATCCCCTTTCAGATGACAGCAGGCACCATAACATGCATAATCGTGCATAAACAAGATCAAACGTGAAGGAAAAATCATGCTCGCCAGTCAACGAAAACAGCAAATCCTGCAGATCCTTGCGGAGGAAAAACAGGTAATGTCCGGGGAGCTGAGCCAACGGTTTAACGTCTCTGAGGACTCCATTCGCCGCGATCTGCGCGAGCTGGCGGCGGAAGGAAAACTGCAGCGGGTCCACGGCGGGGCGCTGCCCGTCTCTGCCGCCATCGCCCCTATTGAAACACGCAAAAGCGTGCAAATCGCCTCCAAACAGGCGGTAGCGCGCGCTGCCGCCGCCCTGATCCAGCCTGGACAGGTGGTGATTGTCGATGGCGGCACCACCACCGCGGCGATGATCGGCTTATTACCCGCCGACCTCAGCTGCACGGTGGTCACTCACAGCCCCGGCATCGCCGTGGCGCTGGTCGATCACCCGCGAATCGAGGTGATCCTGCTCGGCGGCAAAGTGTTTAAGCATTCGGTTGTCGCCGTCGGCCCTGAAACGCTGGAAGCAATGGCGCGGATCAACGCCGATGTGTTCTTTATGGGGGTGACCGGCGTCCACCCGCGAGCGGGTTTTACCACCGGTGATTATGAAGAGGCAGGCATCAAGCGCGCGCTGGCGGCCAGGGCCGCGGAAACCGTGGTGATGGCCTCCCGGGAAAAGCTCAACGCCGCGTCGGCCTTTGCCATCGGCGAGCTGAACCTCGCCAGTACGCTTATCGTCGATGGGGAGCCCGACGCCGCGCTGCGCCAGCGGCTGGTGCAGAGCGGCGTGGAGATCGTCCCCGTTCAGCGGTCGCGCTGACGGGGCGTGGCGCTTAGTTGCCGCCGGACGTCCGGCGCTGCAGCTGGTCGCGCAGGTTCGGCGGGGTGCCCTTAATGGTCAGGGTATCGGTGGCGGGATCCCAGAATACGCGTTCGCCCAGCAGCATCGCGTCGAAGTTAATGGTCAAACCGCCGCCGCTGCCGGCAAACTTGGTCAGCTGACGTAAGGTGCTGCGATCCGCCGGGAAGCTCTCTTCCAGCTCGTAGCCCTGCTCGGCGGTGAATTCCTGGAAGCTCTTTTCGCTGACGCCGGCAAGCTCTTTGGACAGCGACTCCAGCTCAATCTCTTCCCCGGCCTGCAGCTGTTCATTGCAGTAAGCATAGACCTGCTGACGCACATTCTGTCGCTCGGATTTATCAAGCTGCGCGTCGGCGGCAAAGTCATCCACCGCCTGCAGCAGGCCGCGGTTCTGCGCTTTGGCGTTGAGACCTTCGCTGGCGCCGAGGAAATCCATGAAAAAATCGGCCACTTTGCGCCCCACCCGCCCTTTCAGGAAGGTCAGGTAGCGGGTCGACTCCGGGTTGGTTTCCCACTCGGTCAGATCAATGCGCGCGACGATATCGGCATGGTTAATATCCAGATAATGGGTCGAGCGGATATCCAGCTCTTCGTTGACGCGCATGCTGCTCAGGTTATTGAGCACCGCCACCAGCAGATACTCGACCGCCAGGTAACGATACTGACAGAAGAGGACAATGCCCCCTTCGGCGAACGGGTATTTCGCCAGCTCATCGCGCAGGCGGCCGGTCGCCGCGCGGCTGAACGCCAGAAACTCCTCTTCCCCCTGACGCTGCAGGCGCAGCGCCTGCGCCAGTTCGCTCTCTTCATTGAACAAGCCATAGGCTTTGCTTTTGGCGCTATAAACCCGGTGCAGTTCAGCCATCATCTCGACGACCGTCGCGTTCGGCTCCAGCAGTGACTCGCGCAGCACCAGCTCCAGATTTTGTTCATCACGTTTGATTAACTGATGCAGGGCAATCTGGTCGATATCCAGACTCATGTTAAACTCTCCTTTTAGACCGGGCGGTATTCAACCACCGCCGGGTTGCCGACGCAACTGGCGCCACACATTTCGACGTCATGACTGACGATCGGTGCGCTTTTGCGCCGCGGCGAAAAAATGCGGAAAAAAAGCTGCTGCTACGGTAATATGTTGCCCTTTCATGAACAAACAGATTTTGAGTTTATGCCGCAAATTTCCCGCTATAGCGATCAACAGGTCGAACAGTTGCTCAGCGAGCTGACGAACGTCCTGGAATCACACAAAGCCCCGGTTGACCTTTCACTGATGGTGTTAGGCAATATGGTGACCAACCTGATCAACAGTAGCGTCGCGCCGGCGCAGCGTCAGGCCATCGCCCGTTCTTTCGCGCAGGCTTTGCAATCTTCGATTAACGACGATCCAGCGCATTAAGGATAACAGCAACAGTATATGGTGACTCTACGTCAGCCCTACCGAGAAAAAGTCTCCCAGATGGTTAGCTGGGGGCACTGGTTCGCCCTGTTCAACATGTTGTTGGCCATGGTGCTCGGCAGCCGCTACCTTTTTGTCGCCGACTGGCCGACGACGCTTGCCGGACGACTCTTTTCGTACGTCAGTCTCGTCGGGCACTTCAGCTTCCTGGTGTTTACCAGCTATGTGCTGATCCTCTTTCCGTTGACCTTTATCGTGGTCTCGCAGCGCCTGATGCGCTTCCTGTCGGTGATCCTTGCCACCGCCGGGATGACGCTGCTGCTGATAGACAGCGAGGTCTTTACCCGCTTTCATCTTCATTTAAACCCGGTGGTCTGGGAGCTGGTCATCAACCCTGACCAGAATGAGATGGCGCGCGACTGGCAGCTGATGTTTATCAGCGTCCCGGTCATCTTTTTGATTGAAATGCTCTTCGCCACCTGGAGCTGGCAAAAGCTGCGCAGCCTGACGCGTCGCCGCCATTATGCCCGCCCGGTCGCCTGGTTCTTCTTTTTGTCGTTCATCAGCAGCCACCTGGTCTATATCTGGGCGGATGCCAATTTTTATCGCCCGATCACCATGCAGCGAGCGAATCTACCGCTTTCTTATCCGATGACCGCCCGTCGTTTCCTTGAGAAACATGGCCTGCTCGACGCCCAGGATTATCAGCGTCGCCTGGTGGAGCAAGGGGCGCCGGAGGCGGTATCGGTCCAGTATCCGCTCAGTAACCTGCGCTACCGCGACCTCGGCGCGGGCTATAACGTGCTACTGATCACCGTCGACAACCTGAACTACTCGCGGTTTGAAAAAACGATGCCGGCGCTGGCGGCGTTTGCCAAAGAAAACGTGAATTTTACCCAGCATATGAGCTCGGGCAATACCGCCGACAGCGGCCTGTTTGGCCTGTTCTACGGCATTTCGCCAGGCTATATGGACGGTGTCCTCTCGGCGCGTATTCCCGCGGCGCTGATCACCGCCCTCAACCAGCAGGGCTACCAGCTGGGCCTGTTCTCTTCCGATGGGTTTAGCAGCCCGCTGTATCGCCAGGCGCTGCTCTCCGACTTCTCGCTGCCGAGCGCGAAGACCCAGAGCGACGAGCAGACCGCCAATCAGTGGATCGGCTGGCTGGACCGTTACGCGCAGGATGAGAATCGCTGGTTCTCGTGGGTCTCGCTCAATGGCACCACCCTCGACGATACGCAGCAGCAGGGCTTTGTCCGCCGTTATAGCAAGGCGGCAGGCGACGTTGATGCCCAGATCGATCGGGTGCTGACCGCGCTGCGCGAAGCCGGCAAGCTCGATAATACGGTGGTCATTATCACCGGCGGCCACGGCAAGCCGCTTAACGTCAAACACGACCCGTTCGACTGGTCGCGCGAGCAGCTGCAGGTGCCGCTGGTTATTCACTGGCCGGGCACGCCGGCCCAGGAAATTGCCACCCTGACCGATAACAAAGATGTGATGACCACGCTGATGCAGCGCCTGCTTCACGTGTCGACGCCGGCCAATGAGTATTCGCAGGGGGAAGATCTGTTCAGCGCCGCGCGGCGTCGGAACTGGGTCACCGCGGCCAACGGCGATACGCTGGCCATTACCACCCCGGCTATCACCGTGGTCCTCAACCATAACGGCACCTATACCACCTGGAGCCGCGACGGTGAGAAAATCAAAGATCAGAAACCGCAGCTCAGCCTGTTGCTGCAGGTCCTGACCGATGAAAAACGCTTTATCGCTAACTGATTGATTAATTATGAATCAATCGCGCGCGACCCGCTTGCATTCGCCTGGGGAACGGGTAATATTGTTCCCCACGCGTCGGCACGTAGCGCAGCCTGGTAGCGCACCGTCATGGGGTGTCGGGGGTCGGAGGTTCAAATCCTCTCGTGCCGACCAAAAATCCCTGAGAAACCAGCCTTTTAAGGCTGGTTTTTTTATGCCCCTCTTTTACGCTTGTTCCCCTCAGCTCGTTGAATTTGTGCCCTTTCCGCGCCACAGCGTATAGAGTACGACTATCCTGATGGTAAATTACGTCGTAGCATCTATTATTCGACCGTATGACTCATAAGCAGGAGCGGATGACATGAGAGTTAATGGACTTACCAAAGGATTTTTCATCCTTATCGTCTTCATTGTAACCCTGGCCTTTTTTGATGTTCTCTCACCCTATTATTCCGCCATCCTCTGGGCCGCCATCCTCGCGGTGATTTTCAATCCGGTCAAAAACAAGATGCGCACCCGCCTCGGCGAACGTAACGGCCTTGCGGCGCTGATGACTATCGTCATTATCTGCCTTATCGTGTTTACGCCGCTGGCGATTATCCTGTCGTCACTGGCCTACGAGCTGAACGTGGTGTACAGCAAACTGCAGCATAACGATACCCAGTTCCCGACGGTGGTCGCCAGCCTGATCGCCCACCTCCCCGGCTGGGCCAGAAGCTTCCTCGCCGAACATAACCTGGATAGCGCGCAGCAGATCCAGCAGCAGCTCTCCGATGTCGCCCTGAAAGGCGGCCAGTATCTGGCCGGCAGCGCGTTTCTGATTGGTAAAGGCACCTTTGGCTTTACCGTCAGCTTCGGCATCATGCTGTACCTACTGTTTTTCCTGCTGAAGGATGGACCTTACCTGGTGCTGTTGATCCTCGAATCTCTGCCGTTATCCAGCTACGTGAAGCAGCACCTGTTCGCTAAGTTCGCCGCAGTGGCCCGCGCCACGGTAAAAGGCACCGTCGCCGTGGCACTGGCGCAGGGGGCGCTGGGCGGCTTTGCCTTCTGGATCGCCGGTCTGGACGGCAGCATTCTCTGGGGCGCGCTGATGGCGTTCCTGTCGCTTATCCCGGCGGTAGGCTCGGCCATTATCTGGGTGCCGGCGGCGATTTACCTGTTTGCCACCGGCCAGCTGTGGCAGGGCGCCTTTATCGTCGGCTTCTTTGTCATTGTGATTGGCCTGGTGGACAACATTCTGCGTCCGCTGCTGGTGGGCAAGGATACCAGGATGCCGGACTATCTGATCCTCATCGCCACCCTCGGCGGCATGGAGATCTACGGTATTAACGGCTTTGTTATCGGCCCGCTGATCGCCGCCTTGTTTATCGCCTGCTGGAATTTGCTGTCGGGGCGGGAACACGCTGGCAACACTGATGAAATCGATGAAGAATTTATTGAGGAAGCGAAAAATAGCCGTAATGAATAATTTCACCGGCAGGCCTCTGGCGGCCTGCCAGCGCCCCTGTTGCGCTCTGCGCGGCCGACGTCTTACCAGTAGATAACACTATTCATTTTGCAAAAATTGGTAAATAAATCTTAACATTTAGCAAAGTGATGATAGGCTATCTCTGTCAGGAACGAAAATAAAGGATGATCAACCGTGAAAAAAATCACTACGCTAGCCGTTTCTCTGCTGACCGCCGCCTGCATGTCCGCCGGCGCCCTGGCCGCAGACCAGCCGCTGGAAAAAGTCGCGCCGTTCCCGAAAGCGGAAAAAGGCATGAAGCGTCAGGTTATTCAGCTGCCGCAGCAGCAGGATGAATCGGCGCTGAAGGTTGAGCTGATGATCGGCCAGACGCTGGAAATCGACTGCAACCACCATCGTCTCGGCGGGGAGCTGGAAAGCAAAACCCTGGAAGGCTGGGGTTATGACTACTATGTTTTTGATAAGCTGAGCGGCCCGGTATCCACCATGATGGCCTGCCCGGACGGCAAGAAAACGAAGAAATTTGTGACTGCCGGCCTCGGCGATGACGCCATGCTGCGCTACAACAGCAAGCTGCCGATCGTCGTCTACACGCCGACCAATGTCGATGTGAAATATCGCATCTGGCGCGCGGAGGAGACTATCGGTAACGCCGAGGTCCGCTAAGGCGCGCCATTAAAACGGCAATATAAAAACGGCAGCCCGCAGGCTGCCGTTTTTGTCAGAGCGCAATATCCGCTATCGGCTTGCCGCCGCTCAGCGGCTTCAGCTCCGCCTGCGGGGCTTCATCCATCGCCGCGGCTGGCTCATATTTCAGCTCCAGCACTTCACTGGTCCACGCCAGCGCTTTCTCAATCTCCGCCGGGTTGCCATCAAGGCGAATACCGTAGGTCGGGATGATCGCCTTCAGCCTGGCCTGCCATTCCGGCGAATTAACTTTGTCCTTAAACACTTTTTCCATCAGCTGCAGCATGATAGGCGCCGCGGTGGAGGCGCCTGGCGATGCGCCGAGCAGCGCCGCGACGGTGCCTTCGTCATCGCTGACCACTTCGGTGCCCAGGCGGAGTACCCCGCCCTTCTTCGCATCGCGCTTGATGATCTGCACGCGCTGACCGGCCTGCCACAACCGCCAGTCCTCTTTCCGCGCTTCCGGATAGTATTCGCACAGCGCGGCCAGACGATCTTTATCTTTCTGCATCACCTGGCTAATCAGATATTTCACCAGATCGAAGTTGTCCAGGCCGACGTTGAGCATCGGCAGGATATTCGAGGTATTGGTCGAGGCCAGCAGATCCCACAGCGAACCGTTCTTCAGGAAGCGGGTCGAGAAGGTCGCGAACGGCCCGAACAGCACCACGCGTTTACCGTCGATAATACGGGTATCGATATGCGGCACCGACATCGGCGGCGCGCCCACTTCGGCCTGGCCGTAAACCTTCGCCAGATGGTGGTTTACCACCTCCGGATTTTCGCAGACCAGGAACTGGCCGCCGACCGGGAAGCCCGCATACTCTTTGGCCTGCGGAATGCCGGTTTCCTGCAGCAGGGTCAGCGCCGCGCCGCCGGCGCCGATAAAGATAAATTTGGCTTTAATAACCCGCTTCTGACGACGGTTGTCGGCATCCGCGAGGGTGACCGTCCAGCTCTTGTCGGCGTTGCGCTTGAAGCGACGTACCACGGTGCCCAACTGGAGGGAGAAATTATCATGCTTTTGCAGGCTGGCGATCAGCTGGCGGGTGATTTCGCCATAGTTGACGTCGGTTCCCACTTCCGTACGGGTGGCGGCCACTTTTTGCAGCGGGTCGCGACCTTCCATCACCAGCGGCGCCCAGGCTTTGATCTGCTGATGGTCTTCAGAGTAACGAATGCCGCGGAACAGTTCGCTCTGCTGCAGCGCCGCATAGCGCGCGCGCAGGAAGTTGACGTTATCTTCGCCCCACACAAAGCTCATGTGCGGCACGCTGTTAATGAATGATTTTGGTTTGTTCAGGACGCCGCGCGTCACCTGATGCGCCCAGAACTGACGCGAGATGTGGAAGGCTTCGTTGATGTCGACCGCTTTGTCGATATTGATGCCGTTGGCGGTCTGCGGCGTGTAGTTCAGCTCCATCAGCGCCGCGTGGCCGGTCCCCGCATTGTTCCACCCGTTTGAGCTCTCTTCCGCCACGCTGGACATCTGCTCAACCATGGTAATAGACCAGTCTGGCTCAAGCTCCTGCAGCCAGGTTCCCAGTGTGGCGCTCATAATGCCGCCGCCAATCAACAATACATCCGTCTCTTGCTCATGGCGGGTGTTGGTCCGAGTGCTGTTGGGACCAACCGCCTGTGAGCGTGGTACGGCCATCTTTTTATTCATCGGATTTGAGCCTTACTTTACTCGCTGTTTTTATTTAGCGCAGGTGATACGATTCTCACCCCTCACGTTACCACCGAAGCTCAAAAATTTAAATATTGTTTAAATTTTAAGTTCTGTTTTGAGATCCGTTATAAAAATGTTTAATAAATGTATACAGCAAATCACTTTTTGTACTGGTGCTCTGGTAGATTCCGCGCTATCATCCCTGGTTTTGTGACAGACCGCACGGAAGCTGGGTCTGACACCGCTCCTCCTTTTTTTATAAGCTGCGAACTTTTTTTATGCCTCCAGTTTCTGACTCCGCCGCTTCCGGCAACCTGCGCACCATCCTCCGTTCTCCGTCGCTGCTGACGCGCGAAGCCCTGGCCGGCGTGCTCACCGCCCTGGCGTTAATCCCGGAAGTGATTTCGTTTTCTGTCATCGCCGGCGTTGACCCACAGGTGAGCCTGATTGCTTCCGTGGTGCTCTGTCTGGCGATGTCGCTACTCGGCGGACGCCCGGCGATGGTCACCGCGGCCGCGGGCTCAGTAGCGCTGGTCATTGGCCCGATGGTGCATCAGCACGGCGTGGGTTACATTCTGCCAGCCGTCATTCTGGCGGGTATTATTCAAATTTTGTTTGGTCTGTGCGGCATGGCGCGCCTGATGCGCTTTATCCCCCCGGCGGTGATGACCGGGTTCGTCAACGCCCTCGGGATCCTGATTTTCTTTGCCCAGGTGCCGCACTTCTGGAGCCGCCAGCCGCTCATCGTCGGCCTGTTTGTCCTGACGCTGCTTATCGTCCTGTGGGCGCCGCGCTTTATTAAGGCTATCCCGGCGCCGCTGATCGCCATCGTCGCGCTCACTCTCTATACCGTCACCACCGGCCAGCTGCTGCCGACCGTCGGCGATGAAGGCTCGATGAGCGGCGGCCTGCCGGGATTCACCGCCCTGACCGTTCCCCTCAATCTTGCCACGCTGCAGATTATCTGGCCGTGCGCCCTCAGCATCGCCTTTGTCGGCCTGATGGAGTCTTTGCTGACGGCTAAGCTGGTGGATGACCTGACCCATACGCCGTCGAATAAATCGCGGGAGAGCGCCGGGCTGGGTATCGCCAACATCCTCGCCGGCTGTTATGGCGGTATCGCGGGCTGCGCGATGATCGGCCAGACCATCGTTAACGTGGAAATGGGCAAAGCCCGCAGCCGTCTCTCTACGGCGATCGCCGGTCTGGTGCTGCTCCTGCTGGTGACAGCGCTCAGCCAGGTGATGGCGAAGATCCCGATGGCGGTCCTGGCCGGGGTGATGGTGATCGTGGCGGTGAAGACCTTTAGCTGGCACAGCATTCGCCCGGGCGAGCTGGCGCGCAATCCGTGGCCGGAAACGCTGGTGATGCTGGTGACCGTCGCCGCGACGGTGGGAACCAGCAATCTGGCGATTGGCGTGCTGGCGGGGATCGTCGCGATGGCGATCATCCCCCGCCGCCTGCGGGCAAAAGCGCAGGCTACATCAGAAACAGCGTCGCCAGCCCCAGAAAAATAAAGAAGCCGCCGGTGTCGGTGATAGCGGTGATCATCACGCTGGAGCCGACCGCCGGGTCGCGCCCCAGCTTCACCATGACCATCGGGATGATGACGCCCATCATCGCCGCCATCAGCAGGTTGAGCATCATGGCCAGCGTCATCACTCCGCCAAGCTGCGGATCGTCATACAGCCACCAGGTGATGCCCCCCATGATCCCGCCCCACACCAGGCCATTAATCAGCGCAACGCCCATTTCACGCAGGATCAGGAAGGTAAAGCTGCCGGGCTGGATCTGCTGCAGCGCCATCGCCCGGACGATCATGGTGATCGTCTGGTTGCCGGTATTGCCGCCGATCCCGGCGACGATCGGCATCAGCGAGGCCAGCGCCACCAGCTGAGAAATGGTGTGTTCGAAGCCGTCGATGACCCTGGAAGCGATAAACGCCGTACACAGGTTGACCGCCAGCCACGCCCAGCGAGTTTTTACCGCCTTGCTGACCGGGGCGAAGACATCTTCTTCATCGCTCAGACCGCCCATCCGCCGCAGATCGTTGTCGGTCTCTTCATAGACCACATCGACGATCTCATCGATGGTCAGACGGCCGATCAGCTTACCATCGGCATCGATAACGGCGGCGCTGAGCAAGTCATCACGTTCGAAGGTGCGCGCCACCTTCTCCGCCTCTTCGTGCGGCTGAAAGGTGACCGGATCGCCCTCCATCACCTCCCCCACCCGCTTCTGCGCATCGTTGAGCAGAATGGTCTGCAGCTCCAGCTCGCCGAGCAGCAGCTTATTGCGGGTGGTGACAAACAGTTTGTCGGTGTTCTCCGGCATTTTACCGAGACGCCGCAAATAGCGCTGGACCGCCGCCAGGGTGGCCTCCGGCCGCACCGTAATGACCTCAAACTCCATGATCGACCCGACGCTGTTGTCGGCGTAGCGCATGATCTGGCGAATACGGGCGCGCTTCTCGGCCGGCAGGGTCGCCAGCAACCGTCCGGTCAGGTTGCGCGGCAGATGCTGCAGCAGGTAAACCTGTTCATCGATATCCAGCGGCTGCATCGCCTGCAGCAGCTCGTGGTCGCTCATCTTATCGATGAGGTCGCCCCAGACGTTTTCTGAGGCTTCCAGCAGCACTTCGCCGCGTTTATCGTCGGGCACCTGGCACCACAGCGCGGTGCGGGCGTCATAGGGGAGCGCTTCCAGCGCATCGGCGAGATCCGGCGGCGGCAGATGCGAGACCAGGATTTCCACTTCGGCCAGGTCATCGGCGAGCGTACCTTCATCGTAACGTTCTGCCAGCGTCAGTTTGCCCAGCAGCGCAGAGGTCACCGCTTTATCGGTGCTCAACAGCCAAATCAGACGGGCGCGCTCTTCGTCACGCAAGCGGGCGCTTTTTTTATGCAAAACGGACATCGGTCGGGCAATCCTTTTGAGAATAGTGAGCCGGCCTGCGGGCCGGAAGCCTTAAGCATAGCGCGAGGAGGGGGAAATAATAACCGTCAGCAATGTAGACGCTGAAAATTTCAGCGGCGCCCGGGCTTTCCCCGGGCGCGCAGCGTGAATCAGGCCGTGCGGGCCACCGCATCGCGGGAGGCCTGCGCCCGCTCTTCGCCGGTGAGCTCTGACAGCTGCCCGGCACGCATCTCCAGCAGGCGATCGGCGTGCTGGAAGTAGTGATCGTCATGGCTGATGGCGAACACGGTTTTCCCCATCTGCTTCATCAACGGCAGCAGGACCTGATAGAACTCGCGGCGGAAATGCGGATCCTGATCCGCCGCCCATTCATCCAGCAGAATGATATCCCGGGACTCGGCCAGCGCCAGCAGGAGCGCCACGCGCTTCTTCTGCCCTTTCGACAGCCGCAGGTCGCCGATCTTACCGTTTTCCAGCTGCAGCTTGTGGGCCATTTGCAGACGCTCCAGCCACGTTGCCACCAGCGCCGGATCGGCCTCCTCGCCCTGCGGCCCGAGCAGACGGTCGAACAGCCAGACGTCGGTAAACACGGCGGAGAACAGTTTGCGGTACGCCTCCGGTTTATCCGCCGCCAGCGGCTGGCCGTCCACCAGAATCTGACCGGAAACCGGCTGATACAGGCCGGTCAGGAGCATCGCCAGGGTTGACTTGCCGCTGCCGTTGCCGCCGATCAGAAACACCAGTTCGCCGCGTTTTAGCGTCAGATTAAGCGGCCCTACCGCAAAGCGATGCTCCGGATAATGGAAAGTGACATCGCGCAGCTCCAGCGTCTGCCAGTCAGCCTGCGGCTGCGGCCGGGGGAAATCGGCCCGGTAAGGGGCGAGGGAGAACTGGCGCAGCTTGTTGAACGCCACCTGGGCGCTCAGCAGCGTGGGCAGCGCACCGACGGCGGAGAGCAGCGGCGTGCGCAAAAACAGCAGCGTCAGGGAGTAGGTCGCCGCCACGGCGGTATCCGCCCAGCCGAGGCTGTTGGCCATCCAGAACACCAGCCCGATGGCGCCAAGCATCATAATATTCGACCAGTTGACCGCGCTGAGATGGAAGGTATCGGCGCGAACGATGTGGTGCCGGTACTCACGGGCGTCCGGGAGGTAGAGCTGATTAAACACATACTCCGCGCGCTCGCGGTTGAGGGTCAGCTCTTTGCGCCCTTCCAGCACCGTCTGGTAGTCGTGATAGAGCTTATCTTCCGTTTCGCGCAGGCTGGCCATATGTCTGTAGACCCGCGATACCAGCACAAAACCGCCCCAAATGGTGAGCGCCATCCACAGGGCCGTCACCAGCATCATTTTTCCTGACAGCCAGGCCAGATAAGCGGCGGAGCCGAAGGTGAGAATGATCCCCTGCACCAGCTCAGGGAGGCGTACAAAGGCGATGGTAATATTGCGGATATCGCTGGTCAGCCCGGCAAGCAGCGACGCGCTGCCGATCTTCTCCACCTGTTCAATCTGGGTATCGAGGATGCGTTTCACAAACTCGCCGCGCAGGCGATAAACAAAATGATGGCCGAGGGTGGTCAACGCCAGCTGCGAGCCCAGGGTCACCGCCATCAACAGCCCCAGCAGGCCAAGAAATTCCGGCAGCACCCGCAGCGAGGTATCGACAGTGGCGATCAGGCGCAGGTTAATAAAGGCGATTAAGCCGATACCCAGCGCGGCGCTGAGCAGGCTGAGGGCAATAACGCCCAGAAACGGCCAGCGATACTGGCGCCAGACGAGAGAAAGAAGTTCCATAACAGGCTATCCGGAAAAGCAAAACAGCCAGCAGTTTAAACGGCTCGCCGGTGACATCAAGAATAATTCTTATTTTAATCGCCGGGACGGCCCGCCTGCCGAAAGGTGAGGTTATATCGACAGTCTCCGGTCTCGGGATGATGGCCCGCTTTCAGCGGCTGAACGCCATGATAAAACAGGCGCGACTCCCCGCCCCAGACCACCACATCGCCATGCTCCAGCAGCAGCCGCTGCAGCGGGTCGCTGCGCTGCAACCCGCCAAACTGAAAGATGGCCGGCACCCCCAGCGAGACCGAGACGATCGGCGCCCGCAGATCCTGTTCATCTTTATCCTGATGCAACGACAGCTTTGCGCCGGGCTGGTAGCGGTTAATCAGACAGGCGTCGGGGGAAAAGCCCGGGTAGCCGCCGGCCGCGGCTGCCGCCAGCGCCAGTTCACGGAATACGGCCGGCATCGGCGGCCAGGCGTGATGAGTTACCGGGTCGACCGGGGCGTAGAGGTAGCCGTGGCGATCGGTGGTCCAGCCCAGCCGGCCGCAGTTGGTCATCGCCACCGACATGGTGTACCCGCCCGGCGTGACCATCTGGCGAAACGGCGACTGACGGGCGACGTCGGCAATCGCCTGCAGCAGCCCCGGAGCGCGCTCGCGGGCAAAGCGCCGAAGGACCACCGCGCCGGGGGCCAGTGGCTCCTGCCACGGTGGGGTATCGCTAAACAGATCGAGCATTACTCCTCCTCTCGTTGCGCCTCGCGCGCCAGCAGCTGCGCTTTTCGCGCGGTTCCCCAGCGATAACCGGACAGCGCGCCATTCTCACGCACCACCCGATGGCAGGGAACGATCACCGCCAGCGAATTCGCCGCGCAGGCGCCGGCCACGGCTCTTACCGCCCGCGGCTGGCCAATATGCTCCGCCACCTGGCGGTAGCTGCGGGTCTCACCCGCCGGGATCTGCCGCAGCGCCTGCCAGACCTGCAGCTGGAACGCGGTGCCCTGCAGATCCAGCGGCAGCGACACCGGCCGCCGGCTGTCGTCGAGGTGGGCGAAAATCTCCGCCATCTGACGACGAAACTCAGGGTCGCCCTGGCGCAGCTCGGCGCGGGGAAAGCGCTGGCGCAGATCGTCGAGCAATGCAGCATCGTTATCACCCGGCAGCACGGCGCAGACGCCGCGTTCGCTTTGCGCCACCAGGCAGCGGCCCAGCGCGCAGTCGCCCGTCGTCCAGGTCACCACGGCGGCGGCGCCGCCGCGGCGAAACTGGCTGGCGGTCATCCCTAAGGCGGCATCGGCCTGGCGATAATAGCTGCTGCTGTCGGGGAAGCCGGCCGCCAGCGCGGCGCGGGTCACCGGCTTCCCCTGCTCCAGCGCCTCGCGCAGGCGTCGCGCGCGCCACGCCTGCTGCCAGGCTTTGGGGGTCATACCGGTCACGGATTTGAATAAACGGTGGAAATGAAACGGGCTGACCGCCAGCTCGCGCGCCAGCGCCTCGAGGGTCAGGGGCGCCTCCTGCTCCAGCAAGCGACATGCCTGCGCCACTTTATCGATCCTTTGCTGCTGCGGGCAGGCTTTATCCGGCTGGCAGCGTTTGCAGGGGCGGAATCCCGCCGCCACGGCAGCAGCGACGTCAGCAAAAAAGCTCACGTTTTCCCGCCGCGCGCGCCGCGAGCGGCAGGAGGGACGGCAGCAGATGCCGGTGGTCAGTACCGCAAAGACGAACTGACCATCGGCCCGGGTATCACGCTCGCAGACCGCCTGCCAGCGGCGGTCATCGGTATCGGCAACTATCGGTTTCATCACGGGTCTCCTGCTGTAAGTGTATCCTCAGTCTGCGGTAAAGCCCGCCGCAAAAAACCCGCAATCTTGCTTTTTAATTTTTTTCGCCGACGAGGAAGGTACGGAACTGCGGCGACATCCAGGTTTTAAAGCCCTCCCCCTCTTTGACGATCATGTAGACTGCCAGCCCTTGCTCGCGCACCACCTGCTGCGCTTTTTCCGGCCCCAGCACCATCAGCCCGGTATCCCAGCCGTCCGCCTCCAGCGCCGTTGGCGCAATAACGGTCACCGAGACCAGCTTATGGGTTATCGGCTGCCCGGTCTGCGGGTCGATGACGTGAGAGATACGTTTCCCGTCGAGTTCATAGTAGTTGCGATAGCTGCCGGAGGTGCTGATGCCGTGGCCATTGATGTCGACAATCGCCTGAACGGCGTTTTCCCGGTCGGTCGGTTTCTGGATCGCCACCCGCCAGGGCTTGCCTTCGCCATTCATCCCGCGGCTGACCAGCGCCCCGCCCACCGACACCAGATAGCGGGAGATCCCCTCCTGCTCCATCAAGCGCGCAAGGTGGTCGGCAGCATAGCCTTCCCCCACGGTGGAGAGGTCGACAAACAGATCGGGAATATCTTTTTGCAGGAACTGCCTGCCGCTCTGATTGATAACCTGCAGATGCTGCAGGCCGGTGCGCGCTTTCGCCGCGGCGATCGCCTGCGCATCCGGGGTGGCGACCGGCTGTTTATCCGGGCCAAAGCCCCACAGATTGACCAGCGGCCCCACGGTGATGTCCATCGCGCCGTCCGTTTTGGCGCCAATCCGCAGCGACAGGGTCACGATGTCCGCCATCGCTTCGCTCACCGGCCAGGGCCGGGTATCCGCCGCGTGGTTGAAACGCATCAGCGCCGAGTCGTTTTTCCAGGTCGACAGCAGGCGATCGTCGGCGTCCAGCTGGGCCTGAACCTTGGCGCGCAGCGCCTGGGCCTTTGCCTCATCCACGCCGATAACGCTGACCCGCCAGAAGGTGCCCATTGTTTTACCATCCAGTACGGTGGCCGTTGAGGCGGGTGTCGCGGGAGTGGTGGCTGAATCGCAGCCAGAGAACAGTACGCAGGCGCCCAACAGCGCGGCGCGAAAGAAAGTCATATCCATTAATCGAGGCTCCTCTTACCAGGGCGACAAGAGTATACCAGCGAGGTTAAACCAGACATAAAAAAAGGCGCCAGAGGCGCCTTTTTGTTATACAGCTTGCAACTTAGAACTGGTAAACCAGGCCCAGGGCAACCACGTCGTCGGTAGAGATACCGGCGTTGCGGGTGAAGCTGTTGTCGTCCAGCAGGTTGATTTTGTAGTCAACATAGGTGGACATGTTTTTGTTGAAGTAGTAGGTCGCGCCAACGTCAACATATTTCAGGATGTCCTGGTCGCCGTAGCCTTCCAGATCCTTACCTTTAGACTGCAGGTAAGCCACGGACGGACGCAGACCGAAGTCGAACTGGTACTGAGCAACCACTTCGAAGTTCTGCGCTTTGTTAGCAAAGCCCAGAGAACCAGCGCGGGTCGCGTTGTAGGTCTGGGTGTACTGAGTGGCCAGGTAGATGTTGTTCGCGTCGTATTTCAGACCGCCGGTGTAGGTTTCAGCGTTGTCGCCACGACCCAGTTCCAGTTGGGTATTCTGATCGCCATTACGTTTGGAGTGAGAGTACGCGAAACCAGCGCTGATGCCATCAAAGATGTCATAGGTCAGAGAGGTACCGTAACCGTCGCCGTTCTGTTTCAGAGCGCCACGACCGTTGTTGGTCGGAGAAGTACCTTCGCCGCTGACGCTGCCGTTTTTACCCTGGTACTGCAGTGCAAAGTTCAGGCCGTCAACCAGACCGAAGAAGTCAGAGTTACGGTAGGTTGCAACGCCGTTAGCACGGGACTGCAGGAAGTTGTCAGAACCGTAGGTGTCGCCGCCGAATTCCGGCAGAACGTCGGTCCAGGACGTTACGTCGTATACTACGCCGTAGTTACGACCGTAGTCGAAAGAGCCCGCGTCGCCAAATTTCAGACCGGCGAATGCCAGACGAGTCCAGGCCTGATCGCTGGAGCTTTCAGTGTTGTTCGCCTGAACGTTGTATTCCCACTGGCCGTAACCGGTCAGCTGGTCGTTGATCTGAGTTTCGCCTTTCACGCCTACACGCATGTAGGTCTGGTCGCCGTCGACGCTCTTGTCGTCAGAGAAGTAGTGCAGACCGTCAATTTTACCGTACAGGTCTAATTTGTTGCCGTCTTTGTTATAAATTTCAGCCGCATTTGCTGCGCCTGCTACCAGCAGAGCCGGTACCAGGAGGGACAGTACTTTAACTTTCATGTTATTAACCCTCTGTTTGTTATATGCCTTTTATTATGCCACTGCTTACTGATTACCCTTCTAATCAGTCGGCTATTTCATTGTGCTGCAAAATGCAGAATAATCCAACAAGAATATGATACTAAAACTTCTAAGATGTTTCAAAGTTCCCACAAGATGTTTCAATTTGTAAATGCAGCGGAACTTTTTTTCACCCCAAAATGGCCATGGAAATACGCACTAATAATCAAAAAAATTATTTAGCCATTCAAAATCAATATGATATACAAAACCAAGCCTATAGCACTGAATGGTAAAACAAAATGATCATTGGTGACTAAAATAAGAGTCGCTATCATCATTAACTTTATTTATTACCGTCATTCAGTTCTGAATGTCTGTTTACCCCTATTTCAACCGGATGCCTCGCATCCGGTTTTTTTTACCCTTCTTTACACAACTTTAATTTATCTGTGCTACAGCCAATGATTCCCTAACGACTATTAATCAATCAATTAGGCCGCCTTTCGTGCTTATTCCGCCAATGTCTTGTTATTTCGTGCGATTCTTCGCTTTTGTTTCTGCCAATATCGTCAGCTGTCAGCCTTGCGGACGCGGTTTCATTTACGCTTCGTTTCTAAGATAATTCCTGGGCGGTATCGCGCCGCTGGCGCCAATCTGTAGTATGGATTTACGCCATTAGCCTTTATACTGCCTGCAGCATCTGCTTTGTTGCCAGTTACTCTGGCGCTACATCCTGTTTACAAACAATGATGAGTCGTTCAGCCACAAGATGACCCCGAAAAAATTCTCTCTGATCCCCGGCAACATCAGCCGCTTCTTCATTTTGATGGTTATTGTCCTGCTGGCGACGATGGGGGTGATGATTCAAAGCGCCGTCAATGCCTGGCTGAAAGAGAAGAGCTATCAGGTGGTTGATGTCTCCCATGCCCTGCACCAGCGTATTGATACCTGGCGCTATGCCACCTGGCAAATCTACGACAATATCGCCGCCACCTCTTCCAACACCGCCAGCGGCGGCCTGCAGGAGACGCGTTTAAAGCAGGACGTGTACTATCTGGAGAAGCCCCGACGTAAAACCGAAGCCCTGATCTTTGGCTCCCACGACAGCTCGACCCTCGAGATGACGCAAAAAATGTCCGATTATCTGGATATTTTGTGGGGCGCGGAGACCATTCCGTGGTCGATGTACTATCTCAATGGTCTGGATAATAGCCTGATTCTCATCTCCACCCTGCCGTTGAAGGACCTCTCCTCAAGCTTTAAAGAGTCAACCATCAGCAGCGTGGTGGAATCCCGGCGCGCGGAAATGCTGCTGCAGGCCAATACCCTTGATGAGCGCGAGACCTTCTCGCCGCTGCGCCATCTTGCCTGGCAGAACGCGCACTACTTTACGTTACGTACTACCTTCAATCAGCCAGGACACCTGGCGACAGTGGTCGCCTTCGACCTGCCGATTAACGATCTGATCCCGCCTGGCATGGCGCTGGACAGCTTCCGTATCGAGCCTGATCCCTCGCAAAATGTTGCCGCCAGCCCCGAGAAAGAGGCTAGCGATCATATCGGGATCACCTTCAACGGCATGCAGATTGACATCGCCACCGACATCAGCACCACCGGTATGCAGGTGCTGTGGACGGTCCCGATGAGCACCATGCTGCTGGAGTCCCTGCAGAACATTCTTCTGCCGCTCCTGCTTAACATTGGCCTGCTGGCGCTGGCCCTGTTCGGTTTCACCGCCTTTCGGCATTATAAAGGACGCAGCAGCGCCTCGGGCGCCGGGCTCCCCTCCGCCGCCAATAGCGAACTGCGTTTACTGCGCGCCATTAATGAAGAAATTGTGTCTTTGCTGCCGCTGGGGCTGCTCGTCCACGATCAGGAAGCCAACCGAACGGTGATCAGCAACCCGATTGCCGACCATCTGCTTCCGCACCTGAACCTGCAGAACATCACCAACATGGCGGACCAGCATCAGGGGGTGATCCAGGCCACCGTCAACAACGAACAGTATGAGATCCGCCAGTATCGCAGCCAGGTAGCGCCGCGTACGCAGATCCTGATTATCCGAGACCAGGACCGCGAAGTGCTGGTTAATAAAAAGCTCAAACAGGCCCAGCGCTTGTATGAGAAAAACCAGCAGGGCCGGGCGGCATTTATGCAGCATATCGGCAGCGCCCTGAAGCAGCCCGCCCTGAACCTGGCGGCCGAGGCAGCAGCGCTCGACGGCGCGGAGAACCGGACGCTGGCGCAGCATGCCGATGAGCTGGTCACACTGATCGATGACATTCAGCTGGCTAACCTGCTGGAAAGCGATGCCTGGAAAACCAGCCAGTCGCTGTTCTCGGTGCAGGAGCTGATCGACGACGTCGTACCGGAGGTGCTGCCGGCGATGAAGCGCAAGGGGCTGCAGTTGCTTATCAATAACGCGCTGCCTGCCGGCGAGCAACGCTATGGCGACCGTGAAGCGCTGCGGCGCACGCTGGTGCTGCTGATCCAGTATTCCGTCACCACCACGCCGATCGGCAAGATCACCCTCGACGTCTGCCAGGAAGAGTCGGCCAGCGATCGCCTGACCTTCCGCATTCTCGATACCGGCAACGGGGTCTCGGCTAACGAGATCGACAATATGCACTTCCCGTATCTCAATGAGACCCAGAGCGATCTGTACGGCAAAGCGAACGCCCTCACCTTCTGGTTATGTGACCGCATGACGCGCAAGCTGGGCGGGCAGTTGACCATCAAAGCGCGGGAGTCGCTGGGGACTCGCTATAGCCTGCATCTGAAAATGCCGGCCAGCGAAGAGGCGCCAGAGGCGGGAGAACATCTGCTGGATGACGTTATCGTCCTGCTGGATGTGACCTCCAGCGAAGTGCGGCGAATTGTCACCCGCCAGCTGGAGAGCTGGGGGGCGTCCTGCATCACGCCGGACGATCGGGCGACAAGTCAAGCGTTCGATCTGTATTTAACGGATAATCCGTCTAATCTTACTGCTTCGGGCTTGCTTTTAAGCGATGATGAGGTTGGGATACGCAAAATCGGCCCGGGCCAACTGCGGGTCAACTTTAATATTAGCACGGCGATGCAGGAGGCTATCCTGCAGCTTATTGAGCAGCAGCTGGCGGAGGAGGCGGTTCAGCCCGCCACCTCAGGAAACGAGAGTAACGCCGAACTCCATGCCAGCGGCTATTACGCACTGTTTGCCGATACGGTACCGGATGATGTTCAGAGATTGTATACTGAAATCGAAGCGGGCGATTTTGCTGCTCTGGCACAAACCGCCCACCGCCTCAAAGGGGCATTTGCTATGCTTAATCTGATACCCGGCAAGCAGTTATGTGAAACGCTTGAGCATCTGATTCGCGAAAAGGATGCGCAAGGCATAGAAAAATATATCAGCGACATTGACGCTTACGTCAAGAGCTTGCTGTAGAAGGTAGCCTTATACATGAACACTATGAACGTAATTATTGCCGATGACCATCCGATCGTACTGTTCGGTATTCGTAAGTCACTTGAACAAATTGAGTGGGTGAACGTCGTTGGCGAGTTTGAAGACTCCACGGCCCTTATTAACAATCTTCCGAAGCTGGACGCCCATGTGCTGATCACCGATCTGTCCATGCCCGGTGATAAATACGGCGACGGGATCACGCTGATTAAATACATCAAGCGCCACTTCCCGGATCTGTCGATCATTGTTCTGACCATGAACAACAACCCGGCGATCCTCAGCGCGGTGCTGGATCTGGATATCGAAGGGATCGTCCTCAAGCAGGGGGCGCCGACCGATCTGCCAAAAGCGCTGGCCGCGCTGCAGAAAGGGAAGAAATTCACCCCGGAAAGCGTCTCTCGTCTGCTGGAAAAAATCAGCGCCAGCGGCTATGGCGATAAACGCCTGTCGCCGAAAGAGAGCGAAGTGCTGCGTCTGTTCGCCGAAGGCTTCCTGGTGACCGAGATCGCCAAAAAGCTTAACCGCAGCATCAAAACCATCAGTAGCCAGAAAAAGTCGGCGATGATGAAGCTGGGCGTCGAAAACGACATCGCCCTGCTGAACTACCTCTCCTCCGTCTCGCTGAGCGCGACGGACAAAGAGTAATCCTACGCTCTCTCCGTCTCGCCCCGGCGAGACGGAGTTCCCCGTTATTCCCGCCCTTTACGTACCCGCGCCGCATATACCGTCAGCGTTTGCTTCAGCACGTCAAGCGTCACCGGCTTGGACAGACAGCTGTCCATCCCCGATTCCAGACAGCGCTGCTTCTCTTCCGCCAGGGCATTGGCCGTGACGCCAATCACCGGCAGCGTCAGGCCAAGCTGACGAATGCGCTGCGTCAGGCGATAACCATCCATATTAGGCATGTTGACGTCGCTGAGCACGATATCGATGTGCTGCTTGCTGAGGACGTTGAGCGCGTCGACCCCGTCGTTCGCGGTCACGCACTGGTAGCCGAGCGATCCCAGCTGATCCGCCAGCAGGCGCCGGTTGATCGGATGATCGTCGACCACGAGGATCATCATGTCGTCGTTATTGCCGGCCTGCGCCTCTGGCGCCATCAGCGCCCGGCTATTGTCCGCACTGGCCAGCGCGACGTGGAAAATACGCCCCAACAGTGGCAGCAGTTCATGCGGCGTCGTCACGCTATGCAGCCACTCGCCGGCGGCCCGTTCCTGCGGAATACCGATATGACGACGGCAGAAGATGACCATCGCCCTTCCCTGCCAGCCGCTCAGCGCTTCATCGTCAGTGAGTAAGACATCCTCGGCGTCCGGGGTTTCTCCGGCATGACGACGTACCGTAAGGCCGTGATAGCTGAGCAGCGAGGTGACGAACATCGCCAGCGAGGTGTTGTGGATGGCCAGCCAGCAGGTCTTGCCAGCGAAACCGTTCGCCGTCATCTGCGGCGTGTTCTGCACGCCATACAGCGGGATGCGGATGGTAAAGCGGCTGCCCATTCCCGGCTCCGTTTCCACGGCGATATCGCCATCCATCATGCTGATCAGTTTTTCACAGATCGCCAGGCCAAGGCCGGTGCCCTGGAAGTTGCGCTGCACGCCGGTCCCCACCTGGAAGAAGGGGTCGAAGAGACGCAATACCTCTTTCGCCGGGATCCCCTCCCCGGTGTCGCGGACGCTAATCTGCAGATAATCCCCCGCGCACTGGACGTGCAGGATAATGCAGCCGGTGTCGGTGAACTTGATCGCATTGCTCAGCAGGTTGGAGATCACCTGCTGCAGGCGCATCGGGTCGCCGGACATCTGTTCCGGAACGTCCGGTTCGATAAAGCAGTACAGACCCAGCTGCTTGCGCACCACCAGCGGCAGATAGTTGGCGGAGATATGGTTCATGACCTCGCGCGGGGAAAATTCCCGCGGCTCGATCTTCAACTGCTCGGACTCGATTTTGGAGAAATCGAGAATATCGCTGATGATTTTCAACAGCAGGCTTGAGGAGTTGTTCATCGCCGTCACCAGGCGATCGACGCCCTTCGGCAACGCTTTGGTCTGCAGCAGATCGAGGTTGCCGATGATGCCATACAGCGGAGTACGCAGCTCATGGCTGACGGTGGCAAGGAACATCGATTTCGACTGGCTGGCCTGCTCCGCCGCCTGGGCCATCTCCTGCAGCGACTCTTCCATCTTCACGCGGGCGGAAACGTCCACCAGCACGCAAATCGCCACGTTTTCGTTGCGATAGCGCGAGTGGACAAAGCTAATCTGCAGATTGGTATGGTTGCTGGTCAGCACATCGACAAAGTTGACCTGCTGGCCGCAGATGATCTGCGTCAGCCGCTGGCGGTCCTCGTGGGTCAGCATGTTCAGATAGTTGTGCGCCAGCTCGTTACTGAGAATGTTGGTCCCGTCGAGGGTGCGCAGAATACAGATCCCCACCGGGGCGGAGGCCACGATTTTGCGGTTGAACTGCTCATGCTCTTCCAGCCGCTGAGCGTCATTTTCCGCA
The DNA here is from genome assembly GCF_040065275.1 of Klebsiella sp. JB_Kp042. Lineage (NCBI taxonomy): Bacteria > Pseudomonadati > Pseudomonadota > Gammaproteobacteria > Enterobacterales > Enterobacteriaceae > Klebsiella > Klebsiella sp. JB_Kp042. The sequence continues at coordinate 109,113 of NZ_JBEAJL010000115.1, read as the reverse complement.
GGGATAAAAATGCGCCGCTCATACATCCGCGCCAGCGCAAACAGCATCGCGCCGCTGAGGATATTGAGAACGATGGCGTTGATGATCAGCATACGGATCCGCTCCAGCACCTGGTCTACCGAGACGGAATAGACGATGCTCAGGGAGGACGGCGCGAGGCTTTTCTTCAGCACCAGCTCGCGGAAACCCGCGCTGTAGCCAAACCACATTCGCTCCTGCATCCATTTCGCTTCGCTCTGGATTTTGCTTTCCGCGCCGGCCAGGGAGATCAGCGGCTGGCCGTTATCGTCGAAGATAGTCACGCTCATCGGCAGGCTGCCCGGCGTAAAGAAGCTTTCCATGCGGATGGTCTGCTCAACGCCGAGCATCGCCTGCAGGCGATTGGCCATATAGATCGGCGTCAGGGCGTAAAAGTAGCCCACTCCGGGGCGCATGCCCTGGCTTATCCAGAACAGGTTGTTGCCGCGCTCGTTTTGCGGCGCATTGCGGTATTGCTCAATGCGTTGATGCAGGACTTTCAGCGCCTGATCGCGCTCAATCGGCACGTCACGCAGGCCAAAGTTGGCCATACAGAGATTATCGCTGCCGATGAGAAAGATACGGTTAAGGTCGTAGGCGGCGGTAAAATTATCCCGCCAGTAGCGCATAAACCACGCCAGCGATTGGAGCGAATTACGCCAGGCGCTACTCATCGCGCTGCAGTCGGAGTCAGGATACAGGGGTTCAAAGCTGGGGATCGCAATATCGCCGCTTTGCCCTTGCGCTACCGCATCCCCTGCCGACAGCCGGTTACCGGCGACGTACTTCAGCTCTTTAATCACATCCGCCGTACGCTGAATGTAGCGCTGGGCCTGATCGGCGTTGAGATTGAGCTCCTGATGGATCTCGGCTTCCCGCTCGTGGAGCGCGTTGACGATATAAAATACAGAGACAAACGCAATCAGCAGCCACAGCAATACCGCCAGCGCTCTGAACAGATAACGTGAAACCTTCAGGGTTGTGTGAAAAGAGGCAAGATATTTCAATGTGGCGATGCTCGGCCGTCAGGGACTCAACAGAATGGGGTTAAAGTAGCGGTAAACCGGCTTTGCCGCAATGTTAATGCAAAAAGGGCCGGGAGAATACCCGGCCCTTTCAGAACATTTACCTGGGACGATTACTCTTCGTCTTCGGCGATGTCGTCATCGGTATCCGCTTCCGGGGCGATATCGTCATCGCCTTCCGCCGCGCTACCGTCGATGGCGTCCAGTTCTTCGTCGTCGACCGGCTCAGCGACGCGCTGCAGCCCCACCACGTTTTCATCTTCCGCGGTGCGGATGAGGATCACGCCCTGGGTGTTACGGCCCACGATGCTCACTTCGGAAACGCGGGTACGCACCAGCGTCCCGGCGTCGGTGATCATCATGATCTGATCGCAATCATCCACCTGTACGGCGCCGACCACGGAACCGTTACGCTCGGTGACTTTGATCGAGATAACGCCCTGGGTGGCACGCGACTTGGTCGGATACTCAGCCGCGGCGGTACGTTTACCGTAACCGTTTTGCGTCACCGTCAGGATCGCGCCTTCGCCGCGCGGAATAATCAGCGAGACGACGCTGTCGTTTTCCGCCAGCTTAATGCCGCGTACGCCGGTGGCGGTACGGCCCATGGCGCGAACGGCATCCTCTTTGAAGCGCACGACCTTGCCGGCCGCGGAGAACAGCATCACTTCGTCCTGACCAGAGGTCAGATCGACGCCGATCAGCTCATCGCCTTCGTTCAGGTTCACCGCGATAATGCCGGCAGAACGCGGACGACTGAACTCGGTCAGCGCGGTTTTCTTCACGGTACCGCTGGCGGTGGCCATAAAGACGTTGACGCCCTCTTCATACTCGCGGACCGGCAGGATAGCGGTGATACGCTCATCGGCTTCCAGCGGCAGCAGGTTGACGATCGGACGACCGCGCGCGCCGCGGCTGGCCTCCGGCAATTGATAGACCTTCATCCAGTACAGACGACCGCGGCTTGAGAAGCAGAGGATGGTGTCATGGGTGTTGGCCACCAGCAGGCGGTCAATAAAGTCTTCTTCTTTAATGCGCGCTGCCGATTTGCCTTTACCGCCACGACGCTGTGCTTCGTAGTCGGTCAGCGGCTGATACTTCACATAGCCCTGATGCGACAGGGTGACCACCACGTCTTCCTGGTTGATCAGATCTTCGATGTTGATATCAGCGCTGTTGGCGGTGATTTCGGTACGACGTTCGTCGCCGAACTGGTCGCGGATCAGCTCCAGCTCTTCGCGAATCACTTCCATCAGACGGTCGGCGCTGCCGAGGATGTGCAGCAGTTCCGCGATCTGCTCCAGCAGCTCTTTATATTCGTCGAGCAGTTTTTCATGCTCAAGGCCGGTCAGTTTCTGCAGACGCAGATCCAGAATCGCCTGGGCCTGCTGCTCGGTCAGGTAGTATTTACCCTCGCGCACGCCGAACTCTGGCTCCAGCCATTCCGGACGCGCGGCGTCATCACCGGCACGCTCCAGCATCGCCGCGACGTTACCGAGATCCCACGCCTGGGCAACCAGCGCCGCTTTCGCTTCAGCCGGGGTCGGCGCGCGACGGATCAGTTCGATAATCGGGTCGATATTGGCCAGCGCCACGGCCAGCGCTTCGAGGATATGCGCGCGGTCACGGGCTTTACGCAGCTCGAAAATGGTGCGACGGGTCACCACTTCGCGGCGGTGGCGCACGAAGGCGGCGATGATGTCTTTCAGGTTCATGATCTTCGGCTGGCCATGGTGCAGCGCAACCATGTTGATGCCGAAGGAGACCTGCAGCTGGGTCTGGGAATAGAGGTTGTTGAGCACCACTTCCCCTACCGCGTCGCGCTTCACTTCAATCACGATGCGCATCCCGTCTTTATCAGACTCGTCACGCAGCGCGCTGATGCCTTCCACGCGTTTTTCTTTTACCAGCTCGGCGATTTTCTCAATCAGGCGCGCTTTGTTCACCTGATAGGGAATTTCATGCACGATGATGGTTTCGCGGCCGGATTTCGCGTCCACTTCCACTTCCGCGCGCGCGCGGATGTAGACTTTACCGCGACCGGTGCGGTAGGCCTCTTCAATACCGCGACGGCCGTTGATAATGGCGGCGGTCGGGAAATCAGGGCCAGGAATATGCGCCATCAGCCCTTCAATGCTGATGTCTTCATCGTCGACATAGGCCAGACAGCCGTTGATCACTTCCGTCAGGTTATGCGGCGGTATGTTGGTGGCCATCCCGACGGCGATCCCGGAGGCGCCGTTTACCAGCAGGTTAGGAATTTTGGTCGGCATGACGTCCGGAATACGCTCCGTGCCGTCATAGTTGTCAACGAAATCGACCGTCTCTTTTTCAAGGTCGGCCATCAGCTCATGAGCGATTTTCGCCAGACGAATTTCGGTATAACGCATCGCCGCGGCGGAGTCGCCGTCGATGGAACCAAAGTTACCCTGGCCGTCCACCAGCATGTAACGCAGCGAGAACGGCTGCGCCATACGCACGATGGTGTCGTATACCGCGGAGTCGCCGTGCGGGTGGTATTTACCGATTACGTCACCAACGACACGGGCTGATTTTTTATAGGCTTTGTTCCAGTCATTGCCCAATACGTTCATGGCGTAAAGTACGCGACGGTGTACCGGCTTCAGGCCATCTCGGACATCCGGCAGCGCACGGCCAACAATGACCGACATCGCATAATCCAGATAAGAGTTCTTAAGCTCTTCCTCAATGTTGACCGGTGTAATTTCTCTCGCAAGGTCGCTCATCTAACCGCTATCCCTCTACTGTATCCCGGATTCAAAGGTCGCAAATTATAACACAGCCGCGCTAAGAGAGGTAAAGCAATACGGTTTATTCATGGCGCGCTGCTGATATACTCGCAGGTCTGAACAGAAAAGGAGTAAAAGCGCCCATGAATGCCGAAAAAACGTCGGTAGCCCCTAACGTCGATCATGCTGAAATCGCCAAATTCGAAGCCGTCGCCTCGCGCTGGTGGGATCTGGAGGGCGAGTTCAAACCGCTCCACCGCATTAACCCCCTGCGGCTGGGCTATATCGCCGAACGCTCTGGCGGCCTGTTCGGTAAAAAAGTCCTCGATGTCGGCTGCGGCGGCGGCATCCTCGCCGAGAGCATGGCGCGCGAAGGCGCGACGGTCACCGGGCTGGACATGGGCGCCGAGCCGCTGCAGGTGGCGAAACTGCACGCCCTGGAGAGCGGAATTCAGGTGGAGTATGTTCAGGAAACGGTTGAAGAACATGCCGCGAAGCATCCGCAGCAGTATGACGTCGTCACCTGCATGGAGATGCTGGAGCACGTCCCTGACCCACAGTCGGTCGTCCACGCCTGCGCGCGGCTGGTGAAGCCTGGCGGCCAGGTCTTCTTCTCCACCATCAACCGTAACGGTAAAGCGTGGCTGATGGCGGTGGTCGGCGCGGAATATGTCATGAAGATGGTGCCCAAAGGCACTCATGATGTGAAAAAGTTTATCAAGCCGGCCGAACTGCTGGGCTGGGTAGATCAGACTTCTCTGAAAGAGCAGCATATCATCGGCCTGCATTATAATCCGTTGACCAACACCTTCAAGTTGGCGCCGGGGGTTGATGTTAACTATATGTTGCATACCAGCGCCAAAAAAGCGTGACGTCAGCACCTGCGCTTATGATGATTGCGCGGCATCAAGCCGCGTGATTATTTCTTCCGATGAAGAAATCAGCACTCGATCAAATTTTCATTTTTTTTTCTGTTTTATTGACTTCTTCTCCAGGCCTTATGCGACGTGGACTTGCGGATTATTACCCTTCCGCAACCTCAATTTAACGTCAAAATCAACCCTTGTACTCAAAAGATTCCTTACTAAAATACTCACCATATAGCGTTCCTTTTATCGACAACCCCCTACATATAGTATTTATCCACAGAGTTAGTCACAACGGCCTTCTGTGGATAAACGGGGGATATTTTCTTTCACGGACAGGTAAAATCCACATGAATCAGAGTCTGCTGGTGACAAAGCGCGACGGAACCACCGAGCGCATCAATCTCGACAAAATCCATCGCGTACTGGATTGGGCGGCAGAAGGACTGAATAACGTTTCGATTTCCCAGGTAGAGCTGCGCTCGCATATCCAGTTCTATGACGGCATTAAAACCGCGGACATCCACGAAACCATTATCAAAGCCGCTGCGGATTTGATCTCCCGCGAGGCGCCGGATTACCAGTACCTCGCCGCGCGTCTGGCGATTTTCCATTTGCGTAAAAAAGCCTTCGGCCAGTTTGAGCCGCCGGCGCTTTACGATCACGTGGTGAAGATGGTCGAGAAGGGTAAATACGATCATCATCTGCTGGAAGACTACACGGAAGAAGAGTTCCAGCAGATGGACGGTTTCCTCGACCACTGGCGCGACATGAACTTCTCCTACGCTGCCGTTAAGCAGCTGGAAGGCAAGTATCTGGTACAAAACCGCGTCACCGGCGAAATTTATGAGAGCGCGCAGTTCCTCTATATTCTGGTGGCTGCCTGCCTGTTCTCTAACTACCCGCGCGAAACGCGTCTGGACTACATCAAGCGTTTCTACGACGCGGTGTCGACCTTTAAAATCTCGCTGCCGACGCCGATCATGTCCGGCGTGCGTACCCCAACCCGTCAGTTCAGCTCCTGCGTGCTGATCGAGTGCGGCGACAGCCTGGACTCCATCAACGCCACCTCCAGCGCGATTGTGAAATACGTTTCCCAGCGCGCCGGCATCGGCATCAACGCCGGCCGCATTCGCGCGCTGGGCAGCCCGATCCGCGGCGGCGAAGCCTTCCACACCGGCTGCATTCCGTTCTACAAACATTTCCAGACCGCGGTGAAGTCCTGCTCGCAGGGCGGCGTACGCGGCGGCGCGGCGACCCTCTTCTACCCAATGTGGCATCTGGAAGTGGAAAGCCTGCTGGTGCTGAAAAACAACCGCGGGACCGACGCCAACCGCGTTCGTCACATGGACTACGGGGTGCAGATCAACAAGCTGATGTACACCCGTCTGCTGAAGGGCGGCGACATTACCCTGTTCAGCCCTTCCGACGTCCCGGGCCTGTATGACGCTTTCTTCGCCGATCAGGACGAATTTGAGCGCCTGTACACCCAGTACGAGCAGGACGACAGCATTCGTAAGCAGCGCATTAAAGCGGTTGAGCTGTTCTCGCTGATGATGCAAGAGCGCGCCTCCACCGGCCGCATCTACATCCAGAACGTCGACCACTGCAACACCCACAGCCCGTTCGATCCGGTGGTCGCCCCGGTGCGCCAGTCTAACCTGTGCCTGGAGATCGCCCTGCCGACTAAACCGCTGGAAGACGTCAACGACGAAAACGGCGAAATCGCGCTGTGCACCCTGTCGGCCTTCAACCTCGGGGCTATCGACAGCCTCGACGAGCTGGAAGAGCTGGCGGTGCTGGCGGTGCGTGCCCTGGACGCGCTGCTCGACTATCAGGATTACCCCATCCCGGCCGCCAAACGCGGCGCGATGGGCCGCCGTACGCTGGGCATCGGCGTGATCAATTTCGCTTACTATCTGGCGAAGCATGGCAAACGCTACTCCGACGGCAGCGCCAACAACCTGACCCACAAAACGTTCGAAGCGATTCAGTACTACCTGCTGAAGGCCTCCAACGAACTGGCTATCGAACAGGGCGCTTGCCCGTGGTTCAACGAAACCACCTATGCGCAGGGTATCCTGCCGATCGATACCTATAAAAAAGACCTGGACGGCATCGTCAGCGAAGCCCTGCACTACGACTGGGAAGCGCTTCGCGCGTCCATCAAAACCCACGGACTTCGCAACTCCACGCTCTCCGCGCTGATGCCGTCCGAGACCTCGTCGCAGATCTCCAACGCTACCAACGGCATCGAGCCGCCGCGCGGCCACGTGAGTATTAAAGCGTCGAAGGATGGGATCCTGCGCCAGGTGGTGCCTGACTACGAAAACCTGCAGAACGCCTACGAACTGCTGTGGGAAATGCCGAACAACGACGGCTACCTGCAGCTGGTGGGTATCATGCAGAAGTTTATCGACCAGTCGATCTCTGCGAATACCAACTACGATCCGACGCGCTTCCCTTCCGGAAAAGTGCCGATGCAGCAGTTGCTGAAAGACCTGCTCAACGCCTATAAATTCGGCGTCAAAACGCTGTACTATCACAACACCCGTGATGGCGCTGAAGACGCTCAGGATGACCTGGCCCCGTCCATCCAGGACGACGGCTGCGAAAGCGGCGCTTGTAAGATCTAAGGTATTTTTGCCGGGTGGCGCTACGCTTACCCGGCCTACGATTTTGTAGGCCCGGCCAACGCATCGCCGCCGGGCAATACAGTTCAACAGGACTCACTTCAATGGCATACACCACTTTTTCACAGACGAAAAACGATCAGCTGCTTGAGCCAATGTTTTTTGGCCAGCCGGTTAACGTGGCCCGCTACGATCAGCAAAAATACGATATCTTTGAAAAGCTGATTGAAAAACAGCTCTCCTTCTTCTGGCGCCCGGAAGAGGTTGACGTCTCCCGCGATCGCATTGACTACCAGGCGCTGCCGGAACATGAAAAACACATTTTCATCAGCAACCTGAAGTACCAGACGCTGCTCGACTCCATCCAGGGCCGCAGCCCGAACGTGGCCCTGCTGCCGCTGATCTCCATCCCGGAGCTGGAGACCTGGGTGGAAACCTGGGCCTTCTCCGAGACCATTCACTCGCGCTCGTACACCCATATCATCCGCAACATCGTCAACGACCCGGCGACCGTGTTCGACGATATCGTCACCAACGAACAGATCCAGAAGCGTGCCGAGGGGATCTCCCACTATTACGATTCGCTGATCGAGATGACCAGCTACTGGCACCTGCTGGGCGAAGGCACCCACACCGTCAACGGCAAGACCGTGACCGTCAATCTGCGCGAGCTGAAAAAGAAACTCTATCTGTGCCTGATGAGCGTCAACGCCCTGGAAGCGATCCGCTTCTACGTCAGCTTCGCCTGCTCCTTCGCCTTTGCCGAGCGCAAACTGATGGAAGGCAACGCCAAAATTATCCGCCTGATCGCCCGCGATGAAGCGCTGCACCTGACCGGCACTCAGCATATGCTGAACCTGCTGCGCTCCGGCAGCGACGATCCGGAAATGGCGGAAATCGCCGAAGAGTGCAAGCAGGAGTGCTATGACCTGTTCGTGCTGGCGGCGCAGCAGGAGAAAGAGTGGGCGGACTATCTGTTCCGCGACGGCTCGATGATTGGCCTGAACAAAGATATTCTCTGCCAGTACGTCGAGTACATCACCAATATCCGCATGCAGGCGGTGGGCCTCGATCTGCCGTTCCAGACCCGCTCCAACCCGATCCCGTGGATCAACACCTGGCTGGTCTCCGACAACGTCCAGGTGGCGCCGCAGGAAGTAGAGGTCAGCTCTTACCTGGTCGGCCAGATCGACTCTGAAGTCGATGCCGACGACCTGAGCAACTTCCAGCTGTAATGAAGCGGATCTTCTTGAAAATCTCTGACACTCGCCTTGAGTGTCAGGATGAACACCCTTCCCTGTTGGCTGCTCTTGAATCGCATAATATCGACGTCGAGTATCAGTGCCGCGCAGGCTATTGCGGCTCCTGCCGCACTCGTCTGGTCTCCGGCCAGGTTGACTGGCTGACCGAGCCGCTGGCCTTTATCCAGCCGGGAGAGATTTTGCCCTGCTGCTGCCGGGCGAAGGGCGATATTGAGATCGAGATGTAGTCTTGTCAGGTGGCGCTACGCTTACCTGACCTACTGTTCCAGGACCGGCCGTTTACGCACTGCCGCCCTGGGCTGCTGAAACTGCTGGTGTTGCGGCCTCAAAATCGCTGAGACGTTCCCGGAAGGCCGGGGCAGCCCGCATGGATGCGGGCTGAGGGCCGTGTTTTGCACGGACGCTGCCTCGGCCCGACCCGAAGCCTGCAGGGATAAGTCGAAGGGACCGCGCAGCGGCGATTTTGCTGGCCGGAGCCCGGGGGTACAGGGGGCGGCGGCGACTGGCCGCCCCCTGTGCGCTCCCTGCGCTATGAAAGGCATAACGCAGAAGAGATATCGGGAGCGCAATCTTCCAGGAAATAACATAGAACAAACGTTATTCCCGGGTCGAAATCGTTGCACACCGAGAACAGTGTCAACAAAACCGCAGTTCGTACGCCGGGTAAGGCGCAACCGCCACCCGGCTTTTTAGCGTTTAGCGTCCAGGAATTGCACCGCTTTATCCGGGAAATCGGTAAACAAGCCATCGACGTCCGCCTGGCGATACAGCAGGTCATAGAGCTGATTGACGTTGCTGGCGTACTCCGGCAGTTGATCCGCGCGCACAGTATACGGATGCACCTGCAGATGGCTGGCGTGCGCCTCCTTCACCATCGCCGTCAGCTTCACCGCCCCCGGTTTTGAGCCTTCCGCCACCAGCATATGATAATCCGGACCAATGCCGTCGGCGTACTGCGCAATCTGCGCCATGGCCCCCGGCTTGAACATCCAGTCATAGCTGTAGTTCACCCACTTGCCGTCAGCCTGCCGCTGCTGGGTTTCATTCCAGTCGGTATAGGCGATAAGCTGCACCAGCTTGAGATCCATGCCCATCTTCGGCTCCAGCTCATGCTTAATACGCTTGAGCTCGTTGGCGTCAAAGCACTGCAGATAGACCTTATCCTGCTTGCTGGTGTAGCCATATTCTTTCAGCACTTTCAGCGTGCTGGCGGCAATATCTTTGCCTTCCTGATGGTGGAACCACGGCGCTTTGATTTCCGGGTAAATACCGATGTTTTTGCCGGTGGAATGATTCAGCCCCTGGACAAACTCAATCTCTTCTTCAAAGGTATGAATGCGGAAATCGGATTTGCCCATCGGGAAACGCCCGGGATAGGTTTGCACATTCTTGCCGTCTTTCGGCTCAAAGCCTTCGGTAAACGTCAGCGACTTGATCTCGGCCAGGGTAAAGTCGATGGCGTAAAAACGGCCATCTTGACGCGCCCGCTGCGGGAAACGCTGAGCGACGTCGGTCACCCGATCCAGATAGTGGTCGTGCAACACCACCAGTCGGTCGTCTTTGGTCATCACCAGGTCTTGCTCAAGGTAATCCGCCCCCTGAGCGTAAGCCATCGCTTTCGCCGGCAGGGTATGTTCCGGCAGATAACCGCTGGCGCCCCGGTGGGCGATAACCATTTTATCCGCCGCTGCCGCGCTGAAGCACAGCGCCGAACTGGCCAACATCATGCCGCTCATTAGCGCGGTGAGTTTCATGTTCATCGCCGCTCCTTAGGCTTGCTTCATCTGTTGATGGTGGCGTCGTTCACCCAGCATCACGATAATCAGCAGCACAACCGCCAGCACGCTGCCGCCGATCATCACCATAAAGCCGCCGTCCCAGCCGAAGAAATCGACGGTGTAGCCGACGATGGCGCTCGCGGCCACGGAACCGCCGAGGTAACCGAACAGGCCGGTGAAGCCTGCGGCGGTGCCGGCGGCTTTCTTCGGCGCCAGCTCCAGCGCATGCAGGCCAATCAGCATCACCGGGCCGTAGATCAGGAAGCCGATAATAATCATACAGGCCATATCGACGCCCGGGTTACCCGGCGGGTTCAGCCAGTACACGACGGTGGCGATGGTCACCAGGGTCATAAAGAACACGCCGGTGGCGCCGCGGTTGCCTTTAAACACTTTATCCGACATCCAGCCGCACAGCAGGGTGCCCGGGATCCCCGCGTACTCGTACAGGAAGTAGGCCCAGGAGGATTTATCCAGCGCGAAGTGCTTCACCTCTTTCAGGTAGGTCGGCGACCAGTCGAGAATGCCGTAGCGCAGCAGATAAACGAAGACGTTGGCGACCGCGATGTACCACAGCAGCTTGTTCGGCAGAATGTACTGCATAAAGATCTGCTTCGCCGTCAGCTCTTGTTCATGCTCTTCGCTGTAATCGTCCGGGTAGTCGTTTTTATACTCTTCGATCGGCGGCAGGCCGCAGGATTGCGGCGTATCGCGCATCATCGCGAAGGCGAAAATCGCCAGCAGAATAGCGCCGAAAGCCGGCATATAGAGCGCCGCATGCCAGTCGTTAAACCAGGCCATACCCAACAGGAACAGCAGCGGCGGAATCCCCCCGCCGACGTTATGCGCGCAGTTCCACACTGAAACAATTCCGCCGCGCTCTTTCTGCGACCACCAGTGGACCATGGTACGGCCGCACGGCGGCCAGCCCATTCCCTGGAACCAGCCGCAGAGGAACAGCAGTACGAACATGATCATGATGCTCGAGGTGGCCCACGGTACGAAGCCCATCACCAGCATCACCAGCGCGGCGAGGATCAGCCCCGCCGGCAGGAAAATGCGCGGATTCGAACGGTCAGAGACCGATCCCATGATGAATTTCGAAAATCCGTAGGCAATGGAGATGCCGGAAAGGGCGAAACCGAGATCGCCGCGGGAGAAACCTTGCTCGATAAGATAGGGCATCGCCAGGGCAAAGTTCTTACGAACCAGATAGTAAGCGGCATAACCAAAGAAGATGCCGATAAAAATCTGCCAGCGTAACCGACGATAGAGCGGGTCGATCTCCGCGGCTGGCAAACGCGCTTTATGCGCGGCGGGTTTAAAAATACTTAACATATCAGCCTCCGTGGCCCTTGCTGTTTTTTACTGACGTCACGACAACAATCCCAGATTAATCACCAACTTCGAATCTGGCCGCGGTGGTAGGCAATACGTAGAGCTGATACTGTGAAACATCGCACAATTTGTTACAGAAATATGACAAAAGGTTCCAATGTGAGCACAAAATCACATAATGCGCTCAAATAACGCGCGAATATGCTCGAAATCAAACAATAACCTTATTGATTGTGGCTAAATGGCGGTAAACGAAAGCAGAGGAGCTGAAGATGACGGGACGTCTTGATAGCGAGGTCATCATCATCGGCGGCGGAGCAACCGGCGCCGGCATCGCCCGCGACTGCGCCCGACGCGGATTACGTACAGTGCTCATTGAGCGCCATGATATCGCCACCGGGGCCACCGGCCGTAATCATGGGCTGTTGCACAGCGGCGCCCGCTATGCGGTGACCGACAACGAATCCGCCCGCGAATGCATCAGTGAGAACCGCATCCTGCGCCGCATCGCCCGTCACTGTATCGAACCGGCCGGCGGTCTGTTCATTACCCTGCCTGAAGACGATCTGGCCTGGCAGCAGACCTTTATCGCCGCCTGCCAGCAGGCTGGCATAGAGGCCACGCCGCTTTCTGCGCAGGAGGCGCTGCGCCGCGAGCCCGCCGTCAACCCGACGCTGCTGGGGGCGGTGCAGGTCCCGGATGGCACCATTGACCCGTTTCGCCTCACCGCGGCCAATATGCTCGACGCCCGCGAACACGGCGCGCAGATCCTCACCGGCTGCGAAGTGACAGGCCTGCTGCGCCAGGGCGACCGCGTCTGTGGCGTCCAGGTATACGATCGTCAGCTTCACCAGACCCGCGCCCTGTACGCCGGGGTAGTGGTCAATGCCGCCGGGATCTGGGGGCAGCGCATTGCGGAATATGCCGACCTGCGCATCACCATGTTCCCGGCGAAGGGATCGCTGTTGATCCTTGACCACCGGATTAACAACCTGGTGATCAACCGCTGCCGTAAGCCGGCCGATGCCGATATTCTGGTGCCCGGGGATACCATCTCGCTGATCGGCACCACCTCGATGCATATTCCTTATGACGAAATTGACGACAACCGGGTAACGACCGCGGAAGTCGAAACCCTGCTGCGCGAAGGTGAAAAGCTGGCGCCGGTCATGGGCCGCACCCGGATCCTCCGCGCCTACTCCGGCGTCCGCCCGCTGGTGGCCAGCGACAACGATCCCAGCGGACGCAGCGTCAGCCGCGGCATCGTCCTGCTCGACCATGCTCAGCGCGACGGCATGGAAGGCTTCATTACCATCACCGGCGGCAAGCTGATGACCTATCGCCTGATGGCCGAGTGGGCCACCGACGCCGTCTGTCGTAAGCTGGGCAACACCACCCCCTGTTCCACGGCCGAGAGCCCGCTCCCCGGGTCGCAGGAGCCGACGGAAAGCACCCTGCGAAAAATTATCTCCCTGCCGGGCCCGCTGCGCGGCTCTGCTGTCTACCGCCATGGCGATCGCACGCCGGCCTGGCTTGGCGACAGCCGCCAGCACCGTAGTCTGGTCTGCGAATGCGAAGCCGTCACCGCTGGTGAAGTGAAATACGCGGTGGAAAATCTGGCGGTCCACACCCTGCTCGACCTGCGCCGCCGTACCCGGATTGGCATGGGGACCTGCCAGGGGGAACTCTGCGCCTGCCGCGCCGCCGGTCTGCTGCAGCGCTTTAACGTCACCACCCCCGCGCAGTCGTTGACCCAGCTGTCGGCGTTTCTCAATGAGCGCTGGAAGGGCGTGCAGCCCATCGCCTGGGGCGACGCGCTGCGCGAAAGCGAATTCACCCGCTGGGTCTACCTCGGCCTGTGCGGACTACCACAGGAGCATCAGGATGAAATTTGACTGCGCGATTATCGGCGGCGGACTGGCCGGCCTGCTGTGCGGCCTGACGCTGAATCAGTCCGGCCTGCGCAGCGTTATCATCAGCCGCGGGCAAAGCGCGCTGCATTTTTCCTCCGCGTCGTTAGATCTGCTCTCGGCGCTGCCGAGCGGCGATAACGTCACTGACCTCGCGCAAGGTCTGCAGCAGCTCGCTGAACTGCTTCCTGAGCACCCTTATTCCCGGCTCGGCGCCGGGGCGGTGCTCGAATACGCAAAACAGACTGAAGCCCTGCTGGCGGCCTGCGGCGCGGTGATGCAGGGCGACGCGCACCGCCCGCACCGGCGGGTAACGCCGCTGGGGACGCTGCGCGCGGCGTGGCTATCGCCGCAGGAGGTTCCTGTCGCGCCACTCCCCCGACAGGGGGTCTGTCTGGTGGGGATCAGCGGCTTTGCCGATTTTCAGCCGCATCTCGCCGCCGCCGCGCTCGGGCAAACCGGCGTCACCGCCGTGGCGGTGGAAATCGAGTTACCGCTGCTGGATGTTTTACGTGACAACCCCACCGAGTTTCGCGCCGCCAATATCGCCCGCCTCCTCGACGATGAAAACCACTGGCCTGCCCTGCATGCGGCGCTGCTGCCGCTGGCGCAGCAGCATGAGCTGCTGATCATGCCCGCCTGCTTTGGCCTCGCCGACGATCGCCTGTACCACTGGCTGCAGGCGCGCCTGCCCTGCCCGCTGCGTCTGCTGCCGACGCTGCCGCCTTCGGTTCCCGGGATGCGCCTGCACAGTTTGCTGCAGCGGCAGTTTATTCGCGGCGGCGGCACCTGGCTTGCCGGCGATGAAGTGGTGAACATCAGCCATCGACAGGGCGCCGTCGAGGCTGTCTGGACGCGAAATCACGGCGATATTGCGCTGCGTCCGCGTTTTACCGTGCTGGCCAGCGGCAGCTTTTTCAGTAACGGTCTTGTCGCCACGCGGGATAGCGTGCGCGAACCCATTCTCGGTCTCGATCTACAGCAGACCCTGCCGCGCGACGACTGGTACCAGCGCGACTTCTTTGCCTCCCAGCCGTGGCAACGCTTCGGGGTGAAAACCGATGCCCTGCTGCGCCCCATGCTGGGCGGGCAGCCGTTCAGCAATCTTTTCGCCATCGGTTCGCTGCTCGGCGGGTTCGATGCCATTCAGCTCGGCTGCGGCGGCGGGGTCTGCGCCGTCACCGCACTGCACGCCGCCAGACAGATCCACGCCCTCGCCGGAGGCCGACCATGAACGATACCCGTTTTGAAAGCTGCATTAAGTGCACGGTCTGTACCACCACCTGTCCGGTCAGCCGGGTCAATCCGCGCTATCCCGGGCCGAAACAGGCGGGGCCGGACGGCGAACGCCTGCGCCTGAAGGATGGCGCGCTGTACGATGAGGCGCTCAAGTACTGCATTAACTGCAAGCGCTGTGAGGTCGCCTGCCCGTCGGATGTGAAAATTGGCGATATCATTCAGCGCGCCCGGGCACAGTATGGTCAGCAAAAACCGACCCTGCGCGACGCTATTCTCAGCCATACCGACCTGATGGGCACCCTTTCCACCCCCTTTGCCCCACTGGTAAACGCCACCACCGGCTTAAAACCGGTGCGCCGCCTGCTCGACGCGGCGCTCAATATCGATCATCGCCGCACGCTGCCCAAATATGGCTTCGGTACCTTCCGCCGCGCTTACCGCCAGCTCGCGGCCAGACAGGCGCAGTACCCTGAGCAGGTGGCCTTCTTTCATGGTTGCTACGTCAACTATAACCACCCGCAGCTGGGCAAGGATCTGATTCGCGTCGTCAATGCGCTGGGCACCGGCGTGCAGTTGTTATCAAGGGAAAAATGCTGCGGCGTGCCGCTGATCGCCAACGGCTTTTTTGACAAAGCGCGTAAGCAGGCGCAGAGCAACGTCGCCGCGATGCGGGAAAACGCGCTGCCGATCATCGCCACCTCCTCGACCTGCACCTTTACGCTGCGCGATGAATACCCGCACCTCCTTGATATCGACAACAGCGATCTCCGCGACCGGGTGGAGCTGGCCACTCGCTGGATCTGGAAACAACTGGATAGTGGCAAAACGCTGCCGCTGCGCCCGCTGCCGCTGAAGGTGGTCTATCACACGCCGTGCCATATGGAGAAAATGGGCTGGTCGCTGTATACCCTCGAACTGCTGCGGCTGATCCCTGGCCTGCAGCTGGAAGTGCTGGATTCGCAGTGCTGCGGCATCGCCGGCACCTACGGGTTTAAGACTGAGAATTACGCGGTATCCCAGGCTATCGGCGCCCCCCTGTTCCGTCAGATTGAGGAGAGCGGCGCCGACATCGTCGTCACCGACTGCGAGACCTGTAAATGGCAGATAGAAATGTCCACCAGCAAACGCTGCGAACATCCGCTGACGGTGCTGGCGCAGGCGCTCGCCTGAGTCCGGCGCCAGCCTGCGCCGTCAATAGCTCGCTTTCTCCTGCGGCTGAGCGCTGGCGGATTTAAACATCGCCAGCCGGCGGTCCAGCGCCTGGGTGTACAGCATGGTATCGACCCCGACGGCGACGAAATTGGCCCCCCAGGCGAGACATTTTTCCGCCATCGCCGGGTCGACCGCCAGAAATCCGGCCGCTTTTCCCGCCGCGCGAATGCGCCGGATGCTCTGCTCAATCACCCGCTGCACGTCAGGATGGCCAGCATCGTCCGGGTGTCCCAGCGAAGCGGAGAGATCCGCCGGCCCGATAAACACCCCGTCAATGCCCTCCACCTCGAGGATAGCGTCCAGATTTTCCAGCGCGGTTCGGCTCTCCACCTGAATCAGCAGACAGAGTTCGTCATTCGCCTGCGCCATATAATTCTCCACTCTGCCCCAGCGCGCCGCCCGGGCCACGCCGGCGCCAACGCCGCGGCTACCGACGGGAGGATAACGGGTTGCCGAGACGACTTCCCGCGCCTGCTCGGCGGTATCGACCATCGGCACCAGCAACGTTCTGGCGCCAATATCCAGCACCTGTTTTATCAGGCTGCGGCTGCCCTCCACCGGACGGATCACCGGCTGACTGGCGTAAGGGGCGATGGCCTGGAGCTGATGATAAAGGTCCTGAATAGTGTTCGGGGCATGCTCGCCGTCGATCAGCAGCCAGTCATATCCGGAAGTGGCGGCAATCTCCGCCAGATAGGAGGAGGTCGAGCTCAGCCACAGGCCTATTTGCGTCTCACCGCGTAATAATCCACGTTTGAAGGGGTTTGATAACAGTGCGTTCATAGCGATTCCTTTAATCAATGCTGTACGCCGCCGCGCTGAGGAACCGCGCGGGTGAGGCTTAATGAGAAGATGATGATCACCCCGATGATGGCCACGCCGGCCAGGGTTAACAGTCCAGCGGCGCTGCTGGCGAACAGCGTTTCGGCCTGCACGCGAACGATCGGCGCCAGAAAGCCGCCGATGGCGCCAAACAGGTTAACGAAGCCAATCCCGGCGGCCAGCGCCGTGCCGGAGAGCAGCTGCGTCGGCATCGTCCAGAAGACCGGCTGCACGGCAATCACCCCAACCGCCGCCACGCACAGCGCGATGATAGCCAGCACCGGCGCCACCAGCCCGGAAACCGCAATCCCGACCGCTGCCGCCAGCAGCGTCAGCGCGGCAATATTGCGCCGCTCGCCGGTACGATCGGAGTAGCGAGGGATAAGCCAGGTACCGAACAGCGCCGCCACCCACGGAATAGCCGTCACCACCGAGGCAATGAAGCCGACTTTGGTGCCCAACAGCGCGGCGACCTGAGTGGGCAGGAAGAAAATCAGGCCATAGACCGCCACCTGAATGGTCATGTAGATCAGCGCCAGCTGCCAGACCCGCCCGTTACGCAGCGCATCGGACAGACGCGAGGTGACCTTTTTCTCCTCCTCTCGCGCCAGCTCGCTTATCAGGGCCTGTTTCTCCGCCGCGCTCAGGAAGCGGGCATGCTGCGGCGAATCGTCCAGCCAGAAGAAGGTGAACGCTCCTGCGGCGACGGCGAGCAGGCCTTCAATCACAAACATCCAGAACCAGCCGGGATGGCCCATAAACCCATGCATCTCCAGCAGCGCGCCGGATAAAGGCGAACCGAGGGTCAGCGCCAGCGGCGCCCCCATATAAAAAAGCCCCATAATGCTGGCGCGGTTTTGCTGGGGAAACCACTGAGACGTGAGGTAGATCATGCCGGGGAAGAAGCCCGCCTCCGCCGCGCCCAGCAGGGTACGTACCAGCAGGAATTTCGCTTCCGTATCCGCCCACGCCATCGCCGCCGACAGCACGCCCCACAGTAGCGTGGTGCAGCCGATCCATTTTCTGGCGCCAAATTTGCGCATCAGCAGATTGGCCGGCACCCCAAGAAAGGCATAGACCACAAAGAAAATCCCCGCCCCCAGCGCATAGGCTTCGTTGCTGAGGCCAGTGTCCAGCTGGTAGGTCTCTTTGGCGAAACCGATATTCGAACGGTCAAGAAACGCCAGCACGTACAGCGCCAGCATAAAGGGGATTAAGCGGGCGCGGTTTTTCTTCACCACGCTCTCCAGCAGAGTGTTGCTCATCATAATATCCTCAGGCGTGGGCCGCCGGGCGGCCCGGGGGATCAGTGTTGATAAGGACGTTTCAGGTTGCAGTCGCGATTGAGCTCGACGCCAAAGCCGGGTTTATCCAGTACCGATTTATGAATGCGCCCCCTCTCCGGCACCGGCTCGCCGAGCAGGATCGGGTCGAACTGCGGACGCAGCGTGGCGCAGTCAGGACTGGTCATCAGAAACTCGCTGAACGGCGTGTTGGTGAAAGTGATCACCGCATGATGTGAGTAAACCGACGAGCCGTGCGGCACCACCAGCTGCCCGCGCGCTTTAGCAATAGCCGCTATCTCCACCAGCGTGGTTAAGCCGCCGCACCAGCCGACGTCGGGCTGCATAATATCGATTCCGGTCTCCGACAGGGTGCGGAAGGACTGCAGGGTGCCGTGGTGCTCGCCGCTGGTCACCATCATCCCGGCCGGCGCCTGGCGCTTCAGCTCGCGATAACCTTCATACTGCTGCGGCGGCAGGCACTCCTCGATCCACTTGAGGTTGTAAGGGGCGCAGGCATGGGCAAGTTTGGTGGCATAGTTAACGTCCTGTCTCATCCAGCAGTCCAGCATTAACCAGAAATCCGGGCCGCATTTTTCGCGCATGTCCGCCACCATGGCGACGTCTTTGCGGATCCCGGCGTCGCCATCGTGCGGGCCCCAGTGGGTGGGCATTTTGCCGCCGATAAAGCCCATCTCTTGCGCCAGATCCGGACGAGCGCCGGTGGCATAGAACTGGATTTCGTCACGCACCGCTCCGCCCAGCAGTTTGTAGACCGGCAGGCCAACCACTTTCCCGAACAGATCCCACAGCGCGAGGTCGACACAGGAGATAGTGTTCATCACCAGACCACCGGATCCTGCGTAGTAAAGGGTGGCGTTGAGCATCTGGTCGTGGATCAGTTTGATATCGCTGACGCATTTGCCTTCGATAAAGCGGTTGAGATGTTTTTCCACGATAAAGCAGCCCATCTCTCCGGCCGTCGACACGGCAAAGCCGGTCTGCCCGTTGTCGGCTTCCACTTCCACAATCAGCGTGCCCAGCACGTTGATGCCAAACGACTGGCGGGACTGCTCATACTGTTTGTATTTGCTCATCGGGGTGGCGATATGATCGTCAATCCAGTGGTTAGCCCCCTGATCGTGGTAATCGCCGCCGCCGGCGCCCTGCTCTGCGGTGGCGCCGCCGGTAAACCAGGCGCGGACGTGTTTAATTTTCGGTAGGGTCATGGTGTTCTCCTTATGATGAGGCGAGTTGTTCAAAGGGGCTTTTCCACCCCAGCAGTCGTGAAATATCTTTCGCGCAGGCAATCGCCTTACCGGCAAGGTAATCGCGATTGTCTTCATTGATTTGCAGACGGGTACCCACCACCGAGATGGCGGCGGTCAGATCGTTATTGGCGTTAAAAACCGGGGCGGCCACGCAGCGCACGTCCGGATAGTCCTCGCCATTATCAAAGCTCCAGCCCCGGGCGCGGATCCGCCCCAGCTCCTCCCGCAGCTGTTGAGCATTGCTGATGGTCGTTGGCGTAGCCCGCTCCCACTGCAGATCATCGATAATCGATGCCTGAACCCCGGCGGGCTGCCAGGCCAGCAAACATTTGCCGATCCCGGAGCGGTAAAGCGACAGGCTCTTTCCTTCGTGCGAACGCACGCTAATGGTGGCGGGTGATTCAATTTTCAGAATGTAGTAGGCGTTACCGTGATCGATAATGCCCAGATGGCAGAGCAGGCCGCACTCATCCATCAGGCGAGTCAGGCGCGGCCGCGCCAGCTCGCGCAGGTCCATTTTGCTTAGCGCCTGCCCGGCCAGCTCCACCAGTTTGGTCCACAGGCAGTAGTTATCCTGATTATCCATACTGATGAAGCGCTGCTTTTTCAGCTCGCCCAGCAGCAGATAAACCGTGCTTTTCGGGATCCCCAGCTCCGCTATTATCGTCGCCGCGCTGCAGGGTCCGATGCGGCCAATTAAATTGAGGATCTCAATCGCGCGGGTCAGCGCCGGGACTTTCGTTGATTCCAACATACTGGACTCCAATCCTGAATACTGGAATCAGTGTTGCGGTTGTCCGGGCGGTAAAGTGTGAGCGACATCGCGGGGCAATCGCTTTCCCGTATGCTGGACCGTTCGCAGCGGAAAATTGCGACTTAACGCACAGAATTTTTTCAGGAGAGTACAACAGGCTGGACAACCGGCGCCCGGGAGAAGCCCGCGCGCCGGGAAACGACTTACATTGAGAGGGAATCCACCACGTTAATCCAGCCATGTTCACTGGCCAGCGGTTGGCCATTCAGCCAGCGACGCAGCAGGTTTAATGCCATCATGGCGCAGACTTCCTGGCGTACCGCCAGGCTGTGGCGGGTGACGCTAAACTTCACCCGCAGCGCGAAGGTGCCGTCGGGGGTGGCCAGGGCCACGTTAAGATGATCGTTTTCCTGGCCGCTCACCGCCAGGGCCAGGCCGGCAAAATGGTTAATGCGCCGCTCGGCCGCCCAGCGGGCCGCCTGCGCCAGCGTCTCCTCCTGCGCCGGGACCACTTCGCTGGCCAGCAGCGGCGCGCCGGCGCGGGACAGCTGGAGCGCCAGCAGACCGCCGGTAAACTGCTCGCTGAGCGTCAGGCTCAGCTGCCGCTCCTGCAGGCAGCGTGCAATCTGCGCCGGTAACCCTTCAGTGCCTTCGAAAATCAGGCTGTCGCCAGCCACTTTACGCACTTCCGGCCACAGGGCCAGCATGGCGTCACGCTGGTCAGCCGGTCCGGTCAGCTTCAGCTCAATGATCGGCATCGACGAGCGGTAGCCCATTACTACGCCAGGCGGTAACGTCAGCGGATTGAGGTTTTGCGCCAGCTCGCTTTCCGAGCGGCCAAAAGTGGTCAGCCGCAGGCATACCGGCGGTTCCGGCAGCGTAAAGCGCTGGCGCAGGCGCGGTAAAATCTCCTGCTCGACCATCACTTTGAATTCAGAGGGAACGCCGGGGGTGAAAAACATCAGGCAGCGATTGAGCTGGATGGCAAAGCCGCAGGCCGTGCCCACCGGGTTATTGATCATCTCGGCGCTGGCGGGGATTTCCGCCTGCTTACGGTTGCTTTCCGCCATCGGCCGCCCGCGTTCAGCAAAGAAGCGGGTCATGGTTTCCAGCCACTCCGGATGCAAAATAAGTCCTTCGCCTTTCGCGGTGGCCGCGGCCAGCGCGCTCAGGTCGTCGCTGGTTGGGCCGAGGCCGCCATTGACGATCAGCACATCCGCCTGTTCGCTGCGTTCGCGAAGAATCGCCACCAGCGCATCGAGATCGTCGCCGACGGTATTACGGCGCGTTAATGGTAAACCCTGATTAAAAAAGAAATCCGCCAGCCATGCTGCATTGGTGTCAACGATTTGACCATGCAACACTTCATCGCCAGTGGACAGCATTTCCACATTCAACATTGCTCACTCCTTGCCTGCCAGGTGGCAAATACTATAACGCAAAGCGGGAGGCTGACGAGGAGGAAAATCTGGCGCGGCAAGAAGAGACCGCGCTGGAGGAGATTAGAAGCTGGCGCTGGCGCCGATGTACGGGCCGTCGGCGATGGTGTTATCGCGGTTGCCATCTTTGCCCGCCAGGTTCAGATAGCGATAGCCTGCCTGGATGCTGAGCGGACGCATAATGGTCCAGCTGGCGCCGACGTTGGCTTCCTGATAGCTGTCAATGCCGCTGGAGAGGGAATCTGGAGAGTAGTAGTAGTCGCCATACAGACGGAAGCTGTCGCCGATTTTCCACTGCAGGCCGCCGCCGACCGCGGCCGCATAACCTTCATCACCCTGTTTCGGGTTGGTGTATACCCCTTTACCGCCCACGGTCGCCAGGAACGGCCCCAGCGGAATATTCAGGCCCAGGCCTAAACCCGCGGCGTCGCCATCGTTATCGCTGTGCAGCCAGTTACCCGAAACAGCCAGACCGGTGGACTCGGTGCCGAAGCCGACCCCAAGGTTGGTGTAATGCTCGCCTGCTTCGCCGGTAACGCTGATCGCATGGGCCGCCGAAGAGACCAGCATGACGCCAGCCAGCGCCATAAAAATGCTTTTTTTCATTATTTACTCTATCCAGAAAATTAAAATCAAAGAAGTCCCGAAAAAACCTGAAAATTCTACTGCGCACTCGTCAGGAATCAATGACCTGGCGAAATGATTTTTCACAAGAGTGTAACCAGTTGCGTCTTTTTACAGCAATACCGCCGCGCATTTGCGAAAGAATGTAAATTTCACCGCATTCATATTCAGTAGAATTATATTTAATTAGGTTGTATTGATTGAATAAATCTATATTTACCTGCGCAATCGCCATTGCGCAGGCTGTTTGAAGGAAGCAGAAAAATTAATGGGCGAGCAGGGCCAGGCGCTCCGGCGCAAGCCCCGTCAGCTTCGCCACCAGCGCCAGATCAAGCCCGTTTTCCAGCATCGCCTTGGCAATACGTTGCGCAGCCAATTGTTCTCCCTGTTCAAGACCTTGCTGCAGGCCCTGCTGATGGCCGCGTTGTTCCAGAAACTGGGCAATGTTCATTAGCGTCTCCTTATGCAGCCGTCTGGGGACATTTTGCGCAAGATTACGTAAAAAGGCGACCGGATCGGCGGCATTTCCTGCCTGTAAAAAATAGTGAAGCAGCGTCCTGAGCTGTCTGCGGCTAGTGTATCCCAGCGCCAACAGGCTGGCTAGTTGCTCCTGCAGTTCCATCATATCGCGTTGCCGGATATGCTTTTGCAGCAACTCAAGCATCGCGACCCGTCGGTGCTGCATTATTGTATCGTCAGGAAGCACCGTGATATCGATTAAGTGAAAATCCTGATTGTATACTTGCCGCGCGGTTTGCGGATGAGCAAATCCTTCCAGCCAGCACATGGGATACGGCCAGGGCGAGACTTGCCCATGATAAAAAAGCAGCGGGATCACCAATGGCAGTTGCGTATGTCCTTTATCCAGATGGCGCTGCATCGCTGCTATCGCATAACGCATCAGGCTAAATGCCATATGACGGTCCGCAGAGCTTTGATGTTCGATAAGCAGATAGATATATCCGTCCCCCGCCTGGGTTTGCAGCGAGTAAAGAATATCGGAATGGCTGGCGCGCAGGTCTTCATCGATAAAACTTCCGGACTCCAACTGCAGCGTTTGCAGATTGCATAATTCTCGCAAATGTTCAGGAAGGTGAATGTCCAGAAAATCCCGCGCCGTCGCCCGATGCGACAGGAGGTGTTTAAACACGGCGTCATGTGGGGAATGGGTGGTCCTTTCCATGGTGGCTCTCCATACGATAATTTTCGCTTAACTTATCACTCTGTAAAGCCAGCGCCGTATTTCCCTTGCGGTTTGCCGAGGCGCCTCGCAAACTGTTTCCTCGATACCCGGCCCGACTTACTGCGAAGGAGAAAAATCATGCGTCAAAGGACGATTGTTTGCCCGCTAATCCAAAATGATGGCCATTACCTGTTGTGCAAGATGGCTGCCGACCGCGGGGTTTTTCCCGGACAATGGGCCTTGTCCGGCGGCGGCGTGGAGCCGGGGGAAAGTATTGAAGAGGCGCTGCGACGCGAAATCCGCGAGGAGCTTGGCGAAAAACTGCAGTTGACCCGTATCACGCCATGGAGCTTCCGCGACGATACCCGCGTGAAAACCTATCCCGACGGGCGCCAGGAAACGATCTATATGATCTATCTGATCTTCGACTGCGTTAGCGCCAATCGCGACGTAACGATCAACGAGGAGTTTGACGATTACGCCTGGGTGAAAGCGGATGAGCTTAAAAACTACGATCTCAATGCCGCCACCCGCCTCACCCTGAGCATGAAGGGGCTACTCTGACGCCACGGTCAGCAGGCGCAGCGTCGCCTTCAGTCCGCCCAGGCTTTCGCTGCGCGAAAGCTGCAGGTGGCTACGATGCAAACGTGCGATATCGTTAACCAGCGCCAGGCCCAGCCCGGCGCCGGGAATCGCGCCCGCGTTATCGAGGCGGCGAAACGGCATCAGCGCCTGGTGTACCTGGTGGTCGTCAATTCCCGGACCGCTGTCTTCCACGCTGAGCAACACGGCGTCGCCGTCGCGATGCAGGCTAAGCGTGACCGTTCCATATTCCGGGGTATAGCGAATGGCATTGTCGAGCAGGTTAGCGCACAGCTCCCCCAGCAGAACGCTATCGCCTGCCACATATACCGCCGACTGCTCGCCCTCGTAGCCAAGATCGATATGTTTGCTCCGCGCTTGCGCGATACGTGAAAAGCAGCTGTTGCGCACAATCTCCGGCAAGTTAATCACCGCAAACGCCTGCTCCCGCTGTTTTACCGTCGCCAGCTGCAGCAACCGCTCCGTTAACAAGACCGTATCGTCCAGCGTGGCGCTCATCGCCTGCAGACTTTCGCGCCACAGTTGCGGATCGTCGCTGGCCAGGGCTACCGAAGCCTGCGTTTTCAGCACCGCCAGCGGTGTTTTCAGCTGATGGGACGCATCGGCGCTGAAGCGCTCCTGGCGGGAGATCATCACCCGCAGGCGGTCGATATAGCGGTTGAACGCGACAATCAGCAGCCGCGTTTCCGACCAGGGCAGCAGCTCCGGCAGCGGCGTCAGCAGACCGGGTTCACGGCGCACCATCAGCGCGGAGAGCTGACGCATGGGCCGCAGCACGCGACGCAGCAGCCAGGCTGCCAGCACCAGCGTCAACAGGACCAGTAACCCCTGCGACACCCAGGATGAGAAGAGTAATTGTCCGGCCAGCCAGCGGCGGGACTGCAGCGTTTCGGCAATATATATCTCCGCCATGCCAACGATGCCGCCTTCGTTGATGGGCTGCAGCAGGCGCGCCACGCGGATTGCCTGACCGCGATATTCGGTATGATAAAACCACGCCAGCGCCGGATAGAGCTGAGTTCGCGAGGTGGAGGGCGGCATCGCGGGCAGATCGTCATAGCCGGAAATGACCTTCCCCTGCGGGTCGAGCACCTTGTAATAGAGACGATCGTTCATATTGAGCTCGAAGCTGTCCAGCACCACCCAGGGCACATTCACCTCCAGTTGCCCTCCGCGAACCACCAGCTGCTCGGCCACCGTCCGCGCCGACGACAGCAGGGTACGATCGTAGGCTTGCGTCGCCGCCTGCAGCGCGCTGACGTAGCTGTTAAACGCGGAGAGTCCCCACAGCAGGACCAGCGGCAGGCCGAGAAACAGCAACAGTTGGGCATAGAGCGATTGCGGCTTACTCCATCTCATGGCGCTCGCACTCAAGCAGATAGCCTAAACCGCGCAGGGTGGTTATACGCACATTGCTCGCCTGAAGTTTCTTGCGCAGACGGTGAATGTAGAGTTCGATGCTTTCCGGACTGACGTCATCGCTGAGGCTGAACACCTGTTCGAACAGCTGCTGACGGGAAACCGGGCGAGTGCGGCGAAACATCAGCACCTTCAATAGCGCCAGCTCGCGCGGCGTCAGAGACAACATCTGGCCGCGGAGTAAAAAATAGCCTTCGTCACAATACGCCAGCTCGCCAAGCTGCTGCACCTCATGCACCTGCCCTTCGCTGCGCCGGAGCAGCGCCCGCAGGCGGGCGTCGAGCTCTTCCAGCTCAAAGGGCTTGGGTAAATAGTCATCCGCGCCGGCATTTAAGCCCTTCACCCGGTCCGCTACCGCGCTGCGGGCGGTCAGCAACAGCACCGGCAGGGTCTGCCCGCGCTTGCGCAGCCGCTGCACCACTTCAAGGCCATCGAACCCCGGCATACCGATATCCAGCACCGCCAGCGCATATTGCTCGCTTTGCAGCAGATGGTCGGCCGCACGCCCGTCAGCGACGCAATCTACGGCAAAACCGCCCTGCACCAGCGCTTTTTCCAGCCAGTGAGCCAGCTCACGATTATCCTCGGCTAATAAGAGACGCATATCACATCCTGTAACGTTGCTGCTGCATTGAAAGGGAAATGAAAGGTAACTGTTTTAACAATCATGCAACCGAATCGCCATATGTCGGTTCACATAATCAAAAAAACCTGCCCTGTACCTGCTGAGGAAGCCTATGAAAACGCCATTTTTCCGCCATCTGAGCGCCATCGCGCTGTGCCTTTGCACCACATCCGCCTTCGCCGCAGAGGCCCCGTCCCGCACCGAATGTATCGCGCCCGCTAAACCCGGCGGCGGCTTTGACCTGACCTGTAAGCTGATTCAGGTGAGCCTGATGGAAACCGGCGCTATCGAGAAACCGATGCGCGTCACCTATATGCCCGGCGGCGTGGGCGCGGTAGCCTACAACGCCATTGTCGCCCAGCGCCCGGCAGAGCCGGGGACCGTCGTCGCCTTCTCCGGCGGCTCGCTGCTGAACCTGTCGCAGGGTAAATTCGGCCGTTACAGCGTCGATGACGTGCGCTGGCTGGCGAGCGTCGGCACCGACTACGGCATGATCGCCGTGCGCGCCGATTCGCCATGGAAAGATCTGAAGTCGTTTATGACCGCGATGGAGAAAAATCCCTCCAGTATCGTGATTGGCGCCGGGGCCTCCATCGGCAGCCAGGACTGGATGAAAGCGGCGCTGCTGGCGCAAAAAGCCAACGTCGACCCGCATAAAATGCGCTATGTCGCCTTTGAAGGCGGCGGCGAGCCGGTGACCGCGCTGCTCGGTAACCATGTGCAGGCGGTCTCCGGCGATCTCAGCGAGATGGTGCCCTATCTGCAGGGCAATAAAATCCGCGTGCTGGCGGTCTTCTCCAGTGAACGACTGCCGGGCGCGCTCGCCGATGTCCCCACCGCTAAAGAACAGGGCTACGACCTGGTCTGGCCGATTATTCGCGGCTTCTTTATGGGCCCGAAAGTCAGCGACGCCGAGTACCAGTGGTGGGTCGATGAATTCACTAAACTGCAGCAAACCGAAGCGTTCAAAAAGCAACGTGAACTGCGCGGCCTGTTTGAATTCAACATGAACGGCAAGGAGCTCGATACCTACGTTAAGCAGCAGGTCAGCGACTATCGCGAACAGGCGAAAGCCTTTGGCCTGGCAAAATAATCCGCGGAGGCGCTAATGAGCGATCGTATTTTTGCCGGAGTGTGGCTGTTGTTATGTATTGGCGGTCTGTTTATCGCCTGGCAGATCCACAGCGAATACGCCTATGAACCCGTCGGCCCGCGTCCCTTCCCGCTCGGGATCATTGGCCTGATGCTGCTGTGCTCGGCGTTAATGTTGCTGCGTCGCCCGGACGCCGTCGAGTGGCCGGGACGGCATGTGCTGCAGCGTCTGCTGACCATGGTCGTGGTGCTGGTGGTCTACGCCTGGGGGTTTGAATGGCTCGGTTTTCCACTGGCCACCGCGCTGCTGACGGCGATCATTGGTCTGCTGTTCGGCGCGACGCTGCCGGCGGCGGGCATTGCCGGCGTCGCGATGGGCGTGTCGTTATGGTACGCCTTCGACACCCTGCTCGATGTCACCCTGCCCCTTGGCATCTGGTTTAATTAACGGAGGCGTTTATGGATACCTGGATCTATCTCTCGCAGGGCTTCGCCGTCGCCATGACGCCGGAGAACCTGCTGATCGCCCTGATCGGCTGCTTTGTCGGGACTATCGTCGGCCTCCTGCCGGGGCTGGGGCCTATCAACGGCGTGGCGATTCTGCTGCCGCTGGCTTTCGCCCTGCATTTACCCGCGGAATCGGCGCTGATCCTGCTGGCGACGGTCTATATCGGTTGCGAATACGGCGGGCGTATTTCATCAATTCTGTTGAACGTGCCCGGCGATGCCGCCGCCATTATGACCGCCCTCGACGGTTATCCGATGGCCCAGCAGGGTCGCGGCGGCGTTGCGTTGTCGATTTCCGCCGTCAGTTCCTTCTTTGGCTCAATGATCGCCATCGGCGGTATTATTTTGTTCGCGCCGCTGCTCGCCCAGTGGTCGCTGGCGTTCGGTCCGGCGGAGTACTTCGCGCTGATGGTCTTCGCCATCGCCTGTCTTGGCAGCATGATGGCGCAGAACCCGCTGAAGTCGTTCCTCGCGGCGTTAATCGGCCTGGGTCTGGCGACGGTAGGGGTGGACGCCAATACCGGGGTTTACCGCTTCACCTTCGACAGCGTCCATCTCTCGGACGGCGTACAGTTTATTGTGGTGGTGATCGGCCTGTTCTCGGTTTCAGAGATCCTGTTGATGCTGGAGAGCACCAGCGGCGGACAAACGCTGGTGCGGAAAACCGGACGGATGCTGTTTAACACCAAAGAGGCCGCGCAGTGCGTCGGCGCGACCCTGCGCTCTTCGGTGGTGGGTTTCTTCGTCGGCATTCTGCCCGGCGCCGGGGCGACCATCGCCAGCGCCATTACCTACATGACGGAGAAAAAACTCAGCGGTAACAGCGATAACTTCGGCAAGGGCGATATTCGCGGCGTGGCGGCGCCGGAAGCGGCCAATAACGCCTCCGCCTGCGGTTCCTTTATTCCCATGCTGACGCTCGGCGTGCCGGGGTCCGGCACCACCGCGGTGATGATGGGCGCGCTGACGCTGTATAACATCACCCCCGGCCCGGCAATGTTCACCGAGCAGCCGGATATCGTCTGGGGGCTGATTGCCGCCCTGCTGATCGCCAACGTGATGCTGCTTATCATGAACATTCCGCTGATCGGCCTGTTCACCCGTATGCTGACCATTCCGCTGTGGTTTCTGGTCCCGGCCATCGCCGCGGTCTCCGCCGTCGGCGTCTACGCGGTACACAGCACCACTTTTGACCTGCTGCTGATGGTGGGGCTCGGGGTGCTCGGCTACATCATGCGCAAAATGCACTTCCCGATGTCGCCGCTGATCCTTGGCTTCGTGCTGGGGGAGATGCTGGAGCAGAACCTGCGTCGCGCGCTGTCGATCAGCAACGGCAATCTGGCGATCCTGTGGCAAAGCGGGGTGACCAAAACGCTGCTGGTGCTGGCTATCGCCGTGCTGGTGGTGCCGCCGCTGCTGCGTCTACGGCGTAAACAGCGCCAGCGTCGCGCCGAAGCCAATATCGGCTAAGCCGGCGAATTGACCCATTCGCGCAGCGCCCGGCGCGAGATCTTAATCCCACCGTTCTTTAACGTTTCCGGCAGCCGCAGCCAACGCACCGGCTGCTGGAAACGCGCCAGCCGTTCCGCGCTCCATGCCGCCAGCACGCTCATTTCGCAGCCGTCATCGCATTCCACCACCGCTACCGGACGCTGGCCATATTCCGCATCGTCCAGCGGCACGACAAACGCCTGCTGTATCTGCGGATGCGCCCCGATGATCCGTTCCACCTCCTCCGGCTGGATCCCTTCCCCACCGCTGAAAAAGAGATTATCCAGGCGCCCGAGGAGAGTAAGCCGTCCATCGATGATCTCGCCGCGATCGCGGGTGGCAAACCACCCTTCGTCGTTGGTCAATGGCAACAATTGACCGTCGCGCCAGTAGCCCGCGGCCATGCTCGCCGCCCGCAGCCAGACCTCGCCGGCAACGATTTTCATCTCCCGCCCCGGCAACGGCGCGCCCACATCCGCCGCGCCGTCGGCCTCTTTAGCGCAGACGGTGGAAGCGAATTCGGTCAGGCCGTAGCCGCAGTAGGTGCGTACCCCCTGCCCCCGCGCCCGCTCGGTCAATTCGACCGGGATCGCCGCGCCGCCGAGCAGCACCGCCTTGAGGGAAAGCGCAGCATCGTCATTCAGCAGGCGCCACAGCTGAGTCGGCACCAGCGAAGCATGGGTACAGCCCTGCAGCATCTGCGCCAGCGGTTGTTTATCGCGCACCGTCAGCCGCGCGCCGGCCAGCAGCCAGCGCCACATAATCCCCTGGCCGGAGACATGAAACAGCGGCAGCGACAGCAGCCAGTCATCTTCTGCGGCAAACGGCATCAGCGCCAGCACGCCGGCGGCGCTGGCCAGATGGGCGCTGGCATGATGCACCGCCGCCTTCGGTAAACCGGTCGACCCCGAGGTCAGCGTCATTGAGGCGAAACGATCCTCACGCCACGGCACAGCATGGGTTCCCGCTGTCGCCTGCAGGGTTAACGCCGGTAAATCCCCCGGCAGCGCATCGCCGTTAAGCACCAGCTGATGCTGGACGGTCAACGCTGGCAGCAGTTCCTGCAGCAACGCCGTCGGCAGCTGCGGATTCAGCGGCAGCACCCGCGCGCCGCACTGCAGCAGCGCCAGCCAGGCCAGCAGCGTCGACGGCTGGTTAAAAGCCTGCAGCGCCACCCCGTGACCTTCGGTTACGCCCTGCGCGGCAAACCCGGCCGCCAGCGCGTCAACGCGGGCGCACAGGTCGCGCCAGGTCAGCGGCTGGTCATTCAGGCGCAGCGCCTGCGCCTCTCCGCGCCGCTGGCGCCAGTGCCGCCAGGGCCAGTCGCGAAAGGTCACAGCAGCGGCTCCAGCGTATCGATGCTGAGCATCGGCAGGGTGCTTTCCGGCCACGCCCGCACCAGCTGGGCGCCCATCAGCGACAGGGTGTCCAGTCCGGGGATGGTCTGCGGCGTCAGCCAGGCGGCAACCCGCGCCAGCTGGGTTAACCCGAGGCTGGACTCGATCGACGAGCTGATCACCGCGCTCAGCCCCAGCGCATGGGCCGCGGCGACCTGCTGCTGAACCCGGTGTAAACTGCCGGTTAGCGTCGGCTTGATCACCACCGCGCGCACGCCCGGCTCGGCGACGAAGCGAAAATCCGCCTCGCGCAGGCTTTCATCCCAGGCGATAGCGATCCCGGTTTCGCGACTAAAGGCCCGCGAGTCCTCCCGCGTTTTACAAGGTTCCTCAAGAAAGGCAATGCGCTGGCGATACGCCGGATCGACATATTTCGCAAACTGCTGCGCTTTCAGCGGCGTCCAGGCCCGGTTGGCATCCAGACGCAACTGCAGGTCGGGGATGGCTTCCAGCAGCAGATTAACCACCATGCCGTCGCGGACCGCCTCCCAGAGCCCCACTTTCACCTTAGCGACTTTCTCGCCGGGCATCGCCGCCAGTCTGGCGAACAGCTCATCCGGATCGCCTGAGCAGAGCGGCGCCGCGCGATAATCCGCGGCCTGCGGCAGCTCGCCGCTGAGCTCCGCCTGCGCGCAGCTGATGCCAAAGGCGACAGAGGGCAGCGCAGGAAGCGCCGGCTCCGCGCCGTCGCGCCAGGCCTGAGCCCAGAGCAGTAGCGCCGCCTGCGCCTCCGCCAGGGTCTCTGCGCTGAATCCCGGCAGGGGAGAAATTTCCCCCCAGCCCTCCCGCTCACCCTCCCGCAGGTGGATGAACAGCCCGTCGCGGGTTTTTAACCGCCGTTCTCGCAGCACCACGCCCGCGTCCATCGGTATCTGCCAGCGGTAAACCTGCGAAACGCGCATTAGGGATTCCGTTTAAATTTGCTGAAGTCCGGCTGACGTTTCTGGTTGAAGGCATTGCGGCCTTCCTGTCCCTCTTCCGTCATGTAGAACAGCATGGTGGCGTTGCCCGCCAGCTCCTGCAGACCGGCCTGGCCGTCGCAGTCGGCGTTCAGCGCCGCTTTCAGGCAGCGCAGCGCCATTGGGCTGTTCTGCAGCATTTCACGACACCAGCGCACCGTCTCTTTTTCCAGATCCGCCAGCGGCACCACGGTGTTCACCAGCCCCATGTCCAGCGCCTGCTGCGCGTCATACTGACGGCAGAGGAACCAGATTTCGCGCGCTTTTTTCTGCCCGACGATGCGCGCCATATAGGAGGCGCCCCAGCCGCCGTCGAAGGAGCCGACTTTCGGCCCGGTCTGACCGAAGATGGCGTTTTCCGCCGCGATGGTCAGATCGCACATCATGTGCAGCACGTGGCCGCCGCCGATAGAGTAGCCGGCCACCATCGCCACCACCGGTTTCGGGCAGGTGCGGATCTGGCGCTGAAAGTCGAGTACGTTGAGATGATGCACGCCGGAGTCGTCCTGATAGCCGCCGTAATCGCCGCGGACTTTCTGATCGCCGCCGGCGCAAAAGGCTTTCTCACCTTCCCCGGTCAGGACAATCACCCCGATATTGTCGTCATAACGAGCATCCGCCAGCGCCTGGATCATCTCTTTGACGGTCAGCGGGCGGAAGGCGTTGCGCACCTGCGGGCGATTGATTGTGATTTTGGCAATGCCGTCGGCCGATTTGTGATAGCGAATATCGGTATAGCCTTCGGAACAATCGTGCCATTCAACAGGGGCATAGAGCATTGCTTCATCAAGAGAGATCATAGAATGTCCTTCAGTTAACTTGCCAGAATCTGCGCCAGACAGGCAATCACCGCCGCCGGGTTGTCCCGGTGCGCGTTGTGTCCGGCATGGTGAATAAGATGGAGATCCGCCGCGAGCGCCTGCGCGATGGCACGAAACTTCGCGTCGCGCTCGCCGCACAGGTAATGAAAGGGGAAATCGCGCGCCTGCAGGGACGCGCGCAGATCGGCCTGCCCGGCAAGGGAGGTCGCCTGCAGCATCTCGGCCAGCGTCGCGCCGTTGTTCCGGCTGCGTAAGGCGACCAGCGCCGCGCGCTGCCCGGCATCCAGTGAAGCGAAGACCGGCTGCTGATACCAGTCGGCAAAGACCTGCGCCAACGGCTCATGGCGAAAACGTTCCGCCCAGGCGCTGTCGTTGCTGCGCCGCGCCTGCCGCGCTTCGGCATCCTGCAGCCCCGGATGGCCGCCCTCAACGATCAGGCCGCGCAGGCCCGCGCGCGGCTGGCAGGCGAAGTTCATCGCCACCCGGCCCCCCAGCGAGTAACCGATCAGCCAGTAGTTAAGTATGTTGTAACTATTAAGCGTAGCCTGCAGCAGAATATTGACCCCGGCAAAGTCCTGCACCGCGATATCCGCCGAGCCGCCGTGGCCCGGCAGATCGAGATACAGCCGCGGCCAGGCGCGAAACGCGTCGCCTACTTCCCGCCACTCATGGCGGTCGCCGGAAAAACCGTGCAGAAAGACCAGCCAGGGATAACCCGGCTGGCCATGTTCGACTGCAGCGCTGAGGGTCACAGGCGACTTACCTGCGCCAGCAGCTGCTGGAGGGTCTGCGTGCCGTCGGTCTCATTGACCGCCAGCTCAATCACCGTCGCCCCTGCCCTGCGCCAGGCGCCGGCCAGCGCCTCATCCAGCGCCTGCCAGTCAGCCGGGCGATGATAGACCAGGCCGAACATCGCCGCCGCGTGGCTGAAATCAACGTCCTGCGGCATTAAGTAGAACTGGCGCCGCTCGTCCTGCGGCGTCGGCAGCATGGAGAAAATCTGCCCGCCGTTGTTGTTCACCACGATCAGCACCAACGGCGCCGACGCCTGGCGCAGCAGGGCCAGCGAGTTGAGATCGTACAGCGCCGAAAGATCGCCGACGATAGCCAGGGTTGGCCGGGCGCTGGCGCGCTGGACGCCGGCGGCGGTGGCGATCAAGCCATCAATGCCGCTGGCGCCGCGGTTGCTGTAAACCGGGTAGCCAGCCGGCAGCTGCGCCAGGGCGTCGATCAGGCGCACCACCAGGCTGTTGCCGACAAACAATTGCCCCTGTTCCGGCAGATAGCGCCGAATTCGCTGCGCCAGCTGCGCTTCGCCAAAGGGTTCGTTGCTGGCGACCGCCGCCTCCCACGCCTGTCGGGCCAGTTCAGGAATAGCCGTCGCCCACGGCTGGCGTTTCTCCGCCGGGTGAAGCTCAAGCCAGCGGTCAATGCTGGCGAGCAGACGACGGCCGCGGTGCTGCGCCGGATCGAGACGGCCGGGCAGATTATCCACCAGCCAGTATTCATCAGGCTCGCAGGTGGCCTGCCACTGCAGGACCCGCTTGCCGGTCAGGCTGCTGCCGAGCTGAACCACGATCTGCGCCTGCGCCAGCTCGCTCACCGCTTTGCCGTTGCCCAGCCACAGGTCAGCGCACGGCAGCGGCTGCCCGGTCTGTGACAGGATATCGCCGATCAGCGGCCAGCCGAGGGTTTGCGCCCACTCGGCCACTTTTTTCCCTTCGGCGGCGCTCATTCTGCCCCCCACGACCACGCCGCGCTTTTGCCGCCAGAAGAACCAGTCGCGCTGTTTCTCACTTTCCATCTGCAGCGCCTGACGTAACCAGGGTTTATCGCTCTGCCACCAGTTGCCGAGCTGCTGCTGCCACTCCACGCCGGTATCATCCATATCGCCATACAGCGGTTCGGCGAACGGGCAGTTGATATGCACCCCGCCGGCGTGCAGCTCGCCCAAGGCCTGGTCGAGGGTCGAGACCAGCCAGCGGGCGGAAATATCCTGCGAGGGACGCGGCAGAGAAATCGTCTGCGACGGATGGGAGGCGAACATCCCCGGCTGACGAATCGCCTGATTGGCGCCGCAGTCGATCAGCTCCGGCGGACGGTCAGCAGTCAGGAGAATCAGCTTTTCCCCGGTAAGCCCCGCCTCAATCAGCGCCGGATATAGGTTCGCGGTGGCGGTCCCGGAGGTCACAATAACCGCCACCGGCTGGCGACTGGCTTTCGCCAGACCGAGCGCCAGGTGGCCAAGGCCGCGTTCGTCAAAATGGGTATGATGGATAAAGGCGCGGTTTTCCGCCGCCGCCAGGGTTAAGGGTGTCGAGCGCGAGCCCGGCGCAATGCAGATATGCTGCACGCCGTGGCGCGTTAAAGCTTCCAGGATCACCGCCGCCCAGCGTCGGTTAAATGCGCTTACTGACATGAAATTGTCCGGTATCAAATATTGATGCTAAGTATAGATAAGGCAAAGTGACGGCGTTTTGATATGCATCGTCATTCCCGTCTTATGGACACAGCAGCGAGCGCAGCCCGGCCGCTTTGTTGTCAATCTCCTGCCACTCCTCCTGCGCATCGGAGCCGCTGACGATCCCCGCCCCGGCATACAGTCGCAGAGTGTCGTTGTCCACTTTCGCCGAACGCAGCGCCACGCAAAACTCGCTTTGCGCCAGCGACAGATACCCGGCGGAGCCGGCGTACCATTCACGGGAAAAAGGTTCATGGCGCTGAATGAATGCCAGCGCCGCCTGCCGCGGCAGGCCGGCCACCGCGGCGGTGGGCTGGAGCTGCAGCAGACAGCGGCTGTCGTCAGGCTCCGCCAGCTCGGTCCAGATGCAGCGTCGGAGATGCTGCACCTTGCGCAGCCTCACCACCTGCGGCGGCAGAACGTCCAGCGTCGAGGCCTCACTCTGCAGGCGCTGGCAGATATCCTCCACCACCAGCATGTTTTCCCGCTGATTTTTGTCGTCTTTCATCAACCAGTCGGCCAGCTGCTGCGCCTTCGCGTCATCCTGATGATTAGCGACGGTGCCCGCCAGCGCTTCGGTGCGCAGCAGCGCGCCGCGCCGGCGCCACAGCCGCTCCGGCGTGGAGCCGAAAAACGCCTGCCGGGCATTGAACGCCATCAGGAAATGAAAACAGTTAAGATTGCGGCTGCGGCTGGCGGCCATGATGCTCACGGCATCCAGCGGGGCGGCAAACTGCAGGTCGGTTGCCCGCGCCAGCACCACTTTATCCATGTCGCCGGCGGCGATGGCCTGCGTCGCCTGGTCTATCATTGCCTGCCACTGGGGATAATCGGAGGAGTGGCGCTCGCTCAGCAGCGGCGGCACGCCGCCAGGTGTCGCCTGGGCGGTGGTCAGACTGGCGAGAAAATCACGCGCCGTCACGGCATCGTCGCGCAGGGAGAGGTCGCTGTGCAGCACCAGCCGCATCACGGCCCTGCCGCCGCACCGACGCCACTCCAGACGCGGCAGCACCAGCCGGCCCTGCTGCGGGGCAAACGCATTCAGGCCGCAGATGCGCAGATCCTGCCGCCCGGCCTGGTGTAAAAAGCGGTTTGCGGCGTCGAGCGAGGGAAAGCTTTTTACCGCCCCCAGCGCCGCCAGCTCCTCGTCGCCATTGCGCTGCTGCCAGTAGAACTGCGGCCACTGCGGCTGCTGGCCGCACCATAGCAGCGGATCGAAGGCATCATTCAGCGGAAAGGCAATATCGATAATTCGCGTGCCGGGTGAGTCAGGAAAGGGCTCACTCAGGCCGTCACGTAAACGGGCCAGCGCAGTGGAAACAGACAGCACGCAAACCTCCACGGTAGTAAAACCCCACATTATAAGGGGTTCAACGGCGGAATAGCAGTACCCATGACGAGGGAGCGGGTTTTAACTCCCCCGCTCGCCGGCCCGGAACAAGGTTGGGACGCGAGTGTTCAGGGGTCAGAGAGCGCGGCTTTCCCGCGCCATGCCGATGTGCGGAATGCCATCCTCATCATAGACCTCAGTCACTGGCGTAAAACCGAAGTGGGCGTAAAAGGCTTGCAGATGCGCCTGCGCCCCGAGGTAAATCGCCTTTTGCGGCCAGTGCCGCTGACAGCTGGCCAGCGCCTGCGCCATCAGCTGATGGCCGAGCTTTTCGCCGCGCGCGGCGGGGCTGACGATAACCCGGCCAATCACCACCGGATCGTACGTCTCTTCGCTTTTAAGGATCCGCGCATAGGCCACCAGTTCGCCATCGCGCCAGCCGAGCAGATGGCGATTTTCCCCGACCAAATCATCGCCGTCGACATCCTGATAGGCGCACTGCTGCTCCACGACAAAGACTTCGCTGCGCAGCTTCAGCAGCGCATACAGCTGGGGAACGGTAAGTTCACTATGATGGAGATCCTGCCAGGTCATCATCTGCTGCTCCTTATTGATATACTGATACTTTGCGACTCGCCCTGAGGACACTGGACGATGGAATTAACTTTTTTGGGGACATCCGCCGGGGTGCCGACCCGCACGCGTAATATGACGTCGATAATACTCAATTTGCAACAGCCAACCCGCGCCGAAATGTGGTTGTTTGACTGCGGCGAAGGGACCCAGCATCAATTTCTGCATACGCCCCATCATCCAGGCAAACTGAATAAGATCTTTATTACCCATCTGCACGGCGACCATCTGTTCGGCCTGCCCGGCCTGCTGTGCAGCCGCTCGATGCAGGGGAATTCGCTGCCGCTGACGGTCTACGGACCAAAAGGAATAAAAGAATTCATTGACACCGCGCTGCGCCTCAGCGGTTCGTGGACCGATTATCCCCTGACCATCGTCGAAGTCGGCCCCGGTCTGGTGTTCGACGAAGAGGGCTATCGGGTCACCGCGTTCCCGCTCAGCCATCCGGTGGAGTGCTACGGGTATCGCATTGAGCAGCATGACAAGCCCGGCGCCCTCGACGCCGCCCAGCTGATTGCCGACGGCGTGCCCCCCGGACCGCTGTTTCACCGGCTTAAGCGCGGTGAACAGGTCACGCTGGCGGATGGCCGGACGATCGACGGCAGCCGCTACCTGGGGCCCGCTACGCCGGGTAAAACGCTGGCCATCTTCGGCGATACCGCCCCCTGCCCGCAGGCGCTGGAAATGGCGCGCGGGGCGGATGTGATGGTGCACGAAACCACGCTGGAGCAGGCGATGGCGGAGAAAGCCAATAGCCGCGGCCACTCTTCCAGTCAGCAGACCGCAGCGCTTGCCAAAGAAGCGGGGGTCGGCACGCTAATCGCCACCCACTTTAGCTCTCGCTACAATGCCGAAGGCTGCCTGCGGATGCTGGCGGAATGCCGGGAGATTTTCCCGGACACCCTGCTGGCGGAAGACTTTATGGTCTACAGGGTGGCGTAACATTCCGGGCATAAAAAAAACCGCCATTCCGGCGGTTTTTTTATTGAGGCAATCAACTTACATCAGCGGCGTCGCCAGCTGCACGATGCTAATCAGCGGCTGCGGCCAGATACCGAGCACCAGCACCAGCAGGGCAGAGATCAGCACCACGATACCGCCCGCGCTGTACTGCCAGTTCGACGGCGCATCACGGTTCAGCTGCTCCGGCGCGCTCAGGTACAAACTCACCGCCACGCGCAGGTAGTAGTAGAGACCGATCGCCGAGCCGACAACCACCGCGGCAACCAGCCACCACAGATGGGCGTGAACACCGACGGCCAGCACGTAGAACTTACCGATAAAGCCGAGCGTCATTGGGATACCGGCCAGGGAGAGCATCATCACCGTCATCACCGCCGACAGGATCGGACGGTGCCAGAACAGACCGCGGTAGGAGAACAGCGAGTCCGCGTCCGGGCCACGGTATGGGCTGGACATCAGGCTGACCACGCCGAACGCGCCGAGGCTGCTGAACAGGTAGCCGGCCAGGTAGACGCCAACGGCTTCCATCGACATTTCGCCGCTTTGCAGGGCGATCAGCGCCACCAGCAGATAGCCGAGGTGGGAGATAGAAGAGTAACCGAGCAGACGTTTGATATTGGTCTGGCT
Organism: Klebsiella sp. JB_Kp042; assembly: GCF_040065275.1. Taxonomy (NCBI): domain Bacteria; kingdom Pseudomonadati; phylum Pseudomonadota; class Gammaproteobacteria; order Enterobacterales; family Enterobacteriaceae; genus Klebsiella; species Klebsiella sp. JB_Kp042. The sequence goes on along the minus strand of NZ_JBEAJL010000115.1, from coordinate 70,778 downwards.
CAGCGCCATCAGGTTACCGAAGATGATAGAGGCGAAGGCGATCAGCCCCAGCACCACGCGCACCGCTTCGCTGTTGCCCACCGGCATGTACAGGAACAGACGCATCACCACGCCGAAGATAGCAATCTTGCTGGCGGTCGCCAGGAAGGTGGAGACCGGCGCAGGCGCCCCCTGGTAAACGTCCGGCGTCCACAGGTGTAACGGCACCAGCGACAGCTTAAAGCCAAGACCGACGATCATCAGGCCGAGCCCTGCCAGCAGCAGCGGCTCGTGAAGGGTGTTGTCCGCCAGGCTCTTGCCCAGCGCAAGGAAGGACAGGTTGCCGGAGTTCGCATACACCAGCGCCATACCGAACAGCAGGAAAGAGGAGGCTGCCGCGGAGAGGATGGTGTATTTGATGCTCGCTTCCAGCGAACGCTTCTGGCGGAAGGCGTAGCCGACCAGGCCGAACAGCGGCAAGGAGATCAACTCGATGCCGAGGAACAGCGCCGCCAGATGATTCGCACCGGCCAGCAGAATGCCGCCCAGGGCGGCAATCAACACCAGCAGGTAGAACTCTTCTTTGTTGTCCTTGTAACCCTCAAGCCACGGGTAGGCGAAAGTACAGGTCGCGAGGCTCGCCAGCAGCACCAGCCCGGTATAGAGCATAGCGTAGCCGTCAACGCGGATCAGCGGCGTGACGTCCATCGCCCCATTCTGGCCGACGAACCAGAGCGAGACCAGCGCGGCGTTAAGTCCGAGAACCGACAGCGTGGCATTGAGAAAATGATTGCGTCGCCACGCAATGGAGAGCATCACAACCACCACCGTCAAGCCGACGATCAGCAGCGGTAGCAGTGCGATCAGTTGTTGTGGAGTTATTGTCATGGCGAATTACGGCCTTGTAGTAGAAACAGAATTAACAAACCACTGCTGAATGTTGCTCATCGCAGCATGCGAGGTGTCGAGGATCGGCTGCGGGAAGAAGCCCAACAGCACCAGCAGCACCACCAGCAGCAGGATGATAGACAGTTCACGCAGGGACATCCCCGGCAGCGCTTTCGCCGCGATTTCGCTTTTCGCTTTACCGAAATAAGCGCGATGCAGCATCGACAGCGAGTAAACGGACGCGAATACCAGACCAAAGGTCGAGATCACGGTGATCACCGGCACCACTTTATAGCTGCCGAACAGGATCATAAATTCGCCGACGAAGTTACCCGTGCCCGGCATCCCCAGGGTGGCGACGGCGAAGAACATCGACATCGCCGGCAGCCATTTGATTTTGCTCCACAGACCGCCCATCTGACGCATGTCACGGGTATGCAGACGTTCGTACAGCTGGCCGCAGAGAATAAACAGACCCGCCGCGGAGAGACCGTGAGCAATCATCTGGATCACCGCCCCCTGATACGCCAGCTGGCTGCCGGTGTAGATAGCAATCAGCACGAAGCCCATGTGGGACACGGAGGTGTAGGCGATAAGACGTTTGATATCCGTCTGCGCAAAGGCCATCCACGCGCCGTAGAAGATCCCGATCACGCCCAGCCACATCGCGATGGGCGCAAACTCGGCGGAGGCGTTCGGGAACAGCGGCAGCGCAAAGCGCAGCAGACCGTAGGCCGCGGTTTTCAGCAGGATCCCCGCGAGGTCGACGGAACCGGCGGTCGGCGCCTGGGAGTGGGCGTCCGGCAGCCAGCCGTGCAGTGGCACCACCGGCATTTTCACCGCGAAGGCGATGAAGAAGCCGAGCATCAGCAGGTATTCCACGCCGTGGGACATCGGGGTTTTCAACAGCTCTTCATAGTTGAAAGTCCACACGCCGGTGGCGTTGAAGTGGACGAATGCCAGCGCCAGAATGGCGATCAGCATCACCAGGCCACTCGCCTGGGTGTAGATGAAGAACTTGGTGGCCGCCGTGATACGCGTTTTACCGTCAGAGGCTTTGTGGCCCCACAGCGCGATCAGGAAGTACATCGGCACCAACATCATTTCCCAGAAGAAGAAGAACAGGAACATGTCGATGGCGAGGAACACGCCGATGACGCCGCCCAGGATCCACATCAGGTTGAGGTGGAAGAATCCCTGGTATTTTTCGATTTCGCGCCAGGAACAGAGCACCGCCAGCACGCCGAGCAGGCCGGTCAGCACCACCATCAGCAGCGACAGGCCGTCGATCGCCAGATGAATGCTAATGCCGAAGCGTGGGATCCACGGCAGCACGAACTCAGACTGCCACTGCGGAATACCCGCGGATTGCGTCAGAGAATAGCCGCCCTGCATCCACAGCTGCAGGCCAAGCGCCAGCGTCAGTCCCATAGTAATCAGCGCGATCCAGCGCGGCACTTTCACGCCAAAGCGTTCGGTCTGCCAGCACAGGAAGCCGCCGATAAAGGGGATTAATATCAACCAAGGCAATAACATGGTGATTTTTATTCCTTATTTAAGTCCGGTTCAGGCTATCTTACTCGTCATAGCGAACTCCGGCTGTGCTCACAATCCTCACGTACTTTAATACGCTCCGGTTGCTCCGCGCAGGCGGCGTCCACGTTGACTTCGCCGATAATGCCTGTCCTTTACGACCTGATTTTCAACGAATTCTCACAGAAAATTCACTTCGGTTTGAGGCTTGTTGTGTCGGGTGGCGCTAACGCTTACCCGACCTACGGTCCCGTAGGCCCGGCAAGCAGCGCGCCGCCGGGCAACACAATGGTTCTCAAACTCAACGCAATACCATCAGCAGCGCCAGCACCACCACCGCGCCGATGCTCATTGACGCCACATACCAGCGCAGATAGCCGTTCTCGCTCACCAGCAGGCCTTTACCTGCGAAGCGGGAGAGGATCGCCGGGATGTTCATCAATGCGTTCAGCGGATCGCTCTTCAGCAGCCAGGCAATGCCGAGGAATGGCTTAACGAAGACTTTGTCGTATAACCAGTCGAAGCCCCAGGCATGGAACCACCAGGTACCGAAGAAGCGGCCAGGCGCGCTGTTGGCGATAGAGGTCACCAGGGTGCGTTTGCCCAGCCACAGCCATGCGGCGATCAGGATGCCGGCAATGGCGATGATCCCGGAGGCAATCTCCAGCGTCATCACGTTGCCGTGCGCCAGTTCAGTGGTCTGCGGCAGGACGCCTTCCAGCGGCGGCACGATCAGCGCGCCAACGAAGGTGGACAGCACCAGCAGCACAATCAGCGGCAGATGATGGGTGATCCCCTTCCCTGCGTGCGCGTGAATTTGCTCTTTACCGTGGAACACGATGAAAATCATGCGGAAGGTGTACAGCGAGGTCATAAAGGCGCCGACCAGGCCCGCCACCATCAGGTTGATATGGCCGTTGGCCATCGCCCCCGCCAGAATCTCATCCTTACTGAAGAAGCCTGCGGTAATGAGCGGCAGAGCGGACAGCGCCGCGCCCCCCACCAGGAAGCAGACGTATACCAGCGGAATAGATTTGCGCAAGCCGCCCATCTTGAAGATGTTCTGTTCGTGATGGCAGGCGAGAATCACCGAACCCGACGACAGGAACAGCAGCGCTTTAAAGAACGCGTGGGTCATCAGATGGAAAATCGCCGCATCCCATGCCTGCACGCCCAGCGCGAGGAACATGTAGCCAATCTGGCTCATGGTGGAGTAAGCGAGAACGCGTTTGATGTCGGTCTGCACCAGCGCGGCGAAGCCCGCCAGCACCAGCGTTACCGCCCCGACGATCCCGACCAGATGCAGCACTTCCGGCGTCATCAGGAACAGACCGTGGGTACGGGCGATCAGGTAGACGCCCGCGGTAACCATGGTGGCGGCGTGGATCAGCGCGGAGACTGGCGTCGGACCCGCCATCGCATCGGCAAGCCACGTTTGCAGCGGCAGCTGGGCGGATTTACCGACCGCGCCGCCGAGCAGCATCAGCGTCGCCCACTGCAGCGTGGTGCTGCCGTTAGCGAAGTGCTGCGGCGCCAGCTCAACCATTTCGCGGAAGTTGAGGGTACCCAGTTCGTTATAAAGAATGAACAGCGCGAAGGCGAGGAACACGTCGCCGACGCGGGTCACCACGAACGCTTTCATCGCTGCGGCGCCGTTCTTCGGATCGGTGTAGTAGAAACCGATCAGCAGGTAAGAGCAGAGCCCCACCCCTTCCCAACCCAGGTACATCAGCAGCAGGTTATCGGCCAGTACCAGAACCACCATGCTGGCGATAAACAGGTTGGTGTAGGCGAAGAAGCGGGAATAGCCCTCTTCACCGCGCATATACCAGGAGGCGAACATATGGATCAGGAAGCCGACGCCGGTCACCACGGAGAGCATGGTCAGCGACAGGCCGTCCAGCACCAGGTTGAAGCCGATGTTGAAATCCCCAACCGACATCCAGGTCCACAGCGGCACGCTGACCGCCTGTTTGCCGTTAGCGAAAAAGTCAACGCCGACGTAGGCGGTGACCAGCGCCGCCAGGCCTACCGAGCCCATGCCAACGGTGGCGGAAAGGTTTTCCGACCAGCGCCCGCGGGAAAAGGCCAGTAGCACAAAGCCAATCAATGGCAAAAGAATGGTTAAGGCAAGCATGTTCATCCACGCAACTCACTTACTGAATCGATGTTCAGGTTCTGGCGGCGACGATGGAGCTGCAGCAGCAGCGCCAGACCGATACTCGCTTCCGCAGCCGCGAGGCTGATAGCGAGGATATACATAATCTGACCATCAGTCTGGCCCCAGTAGCTGCCCGCCACCACAAAGGCCAGCGCGGCGGCGTTAATCATGATTTCCAGGCTGATCAACATAAACAGCAGATTGCGGCGGATCACCAGCCCCGTCAGACCAAGCACAAACAGGATGGCCGCGAGGATCAGTCCATGTGTTAAGGGGATCATGCGTGTTCCTCCGTTTTTCTTTTGTCGCTGTCGTTCACGCGGTTGCTCAGCACCTCGCCGGCGCGCTCTTCGCGACCGATGTGGAAGGCGACCACCAGGCCCGCCAGCAGCAGCATGGAGGCCAGCTCCACCGCCAGGACGTACGGCCCAAACAGCGCAATACCCACTTCTTTGGCGTTGATCGCCGCGCCGTCGATACCCTGGTCGTTAATCCCCAGGATGGCGTAAACGATAACCACCAGCAGCACCGCGGAGAGGATGGCCGGGCCAATCCAGATCCCCGGCTGCAGCCATTTGCGTTCCTGTTCGATTTCGCTGCCGCCCAGGTTGAGCATCATCACCACGAAGACGAACAGCACCATAATGGCCCCGGCGTAGACGATAATCTCCAGCGCCCCGGCGAAGTAAGCGCCCAGCGAGAAGAACACCCCGGCAATCGCTAACAGCGAAATGATCAGGTACAGCAGCGCATGCACCGGATTGGTGTGGGTGACGACCCGCAAGGTTGCGAGGATGGCGATCAGGCCACAGATATAAAAAGCGAATTCCATTGCCCTCTCCTTACGGTAACAGGCTCTTGACGTCGATCGGCTTAGCTTCGTTTTCCGCTTCGCCCTTATCTTTGCCGTCGATTGCCATACCCGCCATCCGGTAGAAGTTATATTCCGGGTATTTGCCCGGACCGGAAATCAGCAGATCCTCTTTTTCGTACACCAGATCCTGACGCTTGTATTCACCCAGCTCAAAGTCCGGGGTCAACTGGATCGCCGTGGTCGGGCACGCTTCTTCGCACAGACCGCAGAAGATGCAGCGTGAAAAGTTGATGCGGAAGAACTCAGGGTACCAGCGGCCGTCTACCGTCTCTGCTTTCTGCAGCGAAATACAGCCCACCGGGCAGGCTACCGCACACAGGTTACAGGCGACGCAGCGCTCTGCACCGTCCGGATCGCGCGTCAGCACGATCCTGCCGCGATAGCGCGGCGGCAGATAGACCGGCTCTTCCGGGTACATCCGGGTTTCACGTTTGGCGAAGGCATGCAGGCCGATCATCCAGATACTGCGGACCTGGGTGCCGAACCCCACCAATAATTCTTTTAAGGTCATGTTCAATTCACCCCTTATTGCGCCTGCCAGAGAATGACAGCCGCCGTTACCAACAAGTTGACCAGCGTTAACGGCAGGCATACCTTCCAGCCAAAGGACATTACCTGGTCATAGCGCGGACGCGGTAATGATGCGCGGATCAAAATGAACATCATCATGAAGAACGCGGTTTTCAGCGCGAACCAGATGAAAGGAGGTAACCACGGGCCATTCCAGCCGCCGAAGAACAGCGTGACGATCAGCGCTGAAACGGTGACGATACCGATGTATTCACCGACGAAGAACAGACCGAACTTCATGCCGGAATATTCAATGTGGTAACCATCGGCCAGCTCCTGCTCCGCTTCCGGCTGGTCGAACGGGTGACGGTGACACACCGCCACGCCGGCGATGGCGAACGTCACGAAGCCGAAGAACTGCGGAATAACGTTCCACAGATGCGCCTGGTTGTTGACGATATCGGTCATGTTGAATGACCCCGCCTGCGCCACCACGCCCATCAGGGAGAGGCCGAGGAACACTTCGTAGCTCAGGGTCTGCGCGGAAGCACGCATCGCCCCCAGCAGGGAGTATTTGTTGTTGCTCGACCAACCGGCGAACAGCACCGCATAGACCGCCAGGCCTGCCATCATCAGGAAGAACAGGATCCCGATGTTCAGATCGGCCACCACCCACGTCGGGCTGACCGGCACGATAGCGAAGGCCAGCAGCAGCGAAGTAAAGGCGATCACCGGCGCCAGAGTAAAGATCACGCGATCCGAGAAGCGCGGAACCCAGTCCTCTTTAAAGAACATTTTGATCATGTCGGCGACCAGCTGCAGCGAACCGCCCCAGCCCACCCGGTTTGGCCCGTAGCGGTTCTGGAACAGACCGAGCAGACGACGCTCGCCGAAGCTCATGAACGCGCCGCAGGTGACCACCACCAGCAGAATGACCACGGCCTTCAGGATGCTTAACAGAATGTCGATAAGATCCGGCGTTAACCAGCTCATGCTTTCGCCTCCTGCAGTGAATCAATACGCGATCCGGTCAGTACCGGCGCAATGCCCGGCATGCCCATCGGTAAGCCAACCTGTCCTGCGGTCAGACCTTCAGAGATAACCAGCGGCAGACGCAGAGTCTGGCCTTCCACGCTAAAGGAGAGCATCGCCCCGGCGTTGACGCCAAGCTTCGCGGCATCCGCCGGGTTCAGCTTGATGTACGGCTCAGGCATCCGGCTCTGGAACACCGGCGCGCGCTGTGACAGCTCATCGCTACCAAACAGGTGGTAGTACGGCGCGATACGCCATTTCCCGTCTTCCGCCTGGAAGCTGGCCGGCACCGCCGTGAAGTATTCCAGCCCGCTGGCGGACGCTTCAAACAGACGGACGCCCGGATCGCCGTGGCGCAGTTTCCCGCCCACTTCATCCTGGAACTTGTTCCATGCCTGCGGGGAGTTCCAGCCCGGCGCCCAGGCGAACGGGATCTGCGAACGCGGGGCGGACGGCTGGTTGTTCCCTTCCATGGAGAAGGCGAACATGGTGTCTTTATCCTGCGGCTGACGCGGTTCGTGGACGCTGATGTTGGCGCGCATCGCTGTGCGGCCGCTGTAGCGGTGCGGTTCACGCGCCAGCTTCTGACCGCGAATGCGGAAGGTCGCATCCGGCGCGGCGTCTTTAATGCCCGCCAGCTGCGGCAGGGCGGCAATCGCGGCATCGATGACGTGGTCCAGCTGCGTCCAGTCAACCTGACGGTTGTTAACGGTGCTGTGCAGGGAATGCAGCCAGCGCCAGCTTTCCAGCATGACGGTTTTCGCGTCGTAGTAGGCCGGGTCGTAGACCTGGAAGAAGCGCTGAGCGCGGCCTTCGTTGTTGACCACGGTACCGTCGCTTTCCGCAAAGCTTGCCGCGGAGAGCACCAGGTGCGCTTTGTCCATAATCGCCGTGCGCTGATGGTCAACCACCATCACCAGCGGCGCTTTGGAGAGCGCTGCGTCGACGCGGGCGGCGGAAGCATGACGGTGAAGGTCGTTTTCCAGCACGATGACCGCGTCTGCGGCGCCGCTTTCCAGTTCGTCCAGCGCCTCTTCAAGAGAACCGCCGCCGATCATACCCAGACCGACGCTGTTCACCGCGCGGGCAACCATCGTCACGCCGACGTCGGCGCCGCGGCCTTTCAGGGCTTTCGCCACGTTAGCGGCGGCCTGGATGATCTCCATGCTGCCGGCGTTGGTCCCGGAAATAATCAGGGGTTTTTTCGCCCCGGCCAGCGCCTGGACGATGACATCGACTTTCCCCTGCAGTTCGCGGCTCAGGCCGTCAACCGCCGGAGCGCTGTCGTCCAGCGCATGGGCGATGGCGAAGCCGAGACGCGCCTGATCTTCCACCGGCGCGCGGTAGGTCCACGCGGCGATGTCATCCAGGCGGGTGTCATCGATGTTGGTGACGAATAGCGGGTGTTTGGCGCGCTGGCCGATGTTGAGGATCGCGGCGATCTGCCAGTCGGCCACTTTCTGCGCCGCCGCCATTTCGCGAGCTTTCCCTTTCACCGCCTGACGCACCGCCAGCGCGACGCGCGCGCCGGTCTGGGTAATGTCTTCGCCCAGCACCAGTACCGCGTCGTAGGATTCGATATCGCGCAGGCTTGGGGTGTGGATCCCACCTTCGCGCAGCACTTTCAGCATCATCTGCAGGCGCGCTTGTTCGCCTTTGGCGATGCCGGTATAGAAGTTGTCGGCGCCCACCAGTTCGCGCAGCGCGAAGTTGCTTTCAATGCTGGCGCGCGGGGAGCCGATGCCGATCACTTTCTTCGACTGGCGCAGAATATCCGCCGCGCCCTGCATCGCCTGCTCGGCGTTGAGGGTAATCAGATCGTCGCCGCGGCGCTGAACCGGCTGACGCGGACGGTCTTTCAGGTTCACGTAGCCATAGCCGAAACGACCGCGGTCGCAGAGGAAGTAGCGGTTAACGGTCCCGTTATAACGGTTTTCGATACGACGCAGTTCGCCATAGCGTTCGCCCGGACTGATGTTACAGCCGATGGAACACTGCTGGCAGATGCTCGGCGCAAACTGCATGTCCCATTTACGGTTATAGCGCTCGGAGTGGGTTTTATCGGTGAAGACGCCGGTCGGGCAGACTTCCACCAGGTTACCGGAGAATTCACTTTCCAGGGTGCCATCTTCCGGGCGGCCGAAGTAGACGTTGTCGTGGGCGCCATAGACGCCCAGATCGGTGCCGTCGGCATAATCTTTGTAGTAGCGCACGCAGCGGTAGCAGGCGATGCAGCGGTTCATTTCGTGAGAAATAAACGGCCCCAGATCCTGATTGCGGTGGGTACGCTTGGTAAAACGATAGCGGCGGAAGCTATGGCCGGTCATCACCGTCATATCCTGCAGGTGGCAGTTGCCGCCCTCTTCGCAGACCGGGCAGTCGTGCGGGTGGTTGGTCATCAGCCACTCCACCACGCTTTCGCGGAACTGCTTCGCTTCGCCATCGTCGATAGAAATAAAGGTGCCGTCGGATGCCGGAGTCATACAGGACATCACCAGGCGACCACGCGTGTCTTCCGCGTTCTGATATTGCTTCACCGCACACTGGCGGCAAGCACCGACGCTCCCTAGCGCCGGGTGCCAGCAAAAGTAGGGAATATCAAGCCCAAGAGAGAGACAAGCCTCCAGCAGGTTGTCCGCTCCGTTGACCTCGTATTCTTTGCCGTCTACATGAATCGTAGCCATTAGCGTGCTTCCAAAAATAAAAAAACCTTTAGATTACCAGCGCGTCTTAAGCAGGTTCGGCTGAATCCCGTTGATTGCATGGGTATTGCTGAACTGCTGCTTAATGCCAGCCTCGAATTCTTCGCGGAAATATTTAATCGCGCTCTGCAGCGGCTCAACCGCGCCCGGCGCGTGCGCGCAGAAGGTTTTACCCGGGCCCAGGAATCGACACAGTTGCTCAAGGGTTTCGATATCGCCAGGCTGGCCTTCGCCGCGCTCCAGGGCGCGCAGGATCTTCACGCTCCACGGCAGCCCATCGCGGCACGGCGTACACCAGCCACAGGACTCGCGGGCGAAGAACTCTTCGAGGTTGCGCACCAGCGAGACCATGTTGATCTCGTGGTCAACGGCCATCGCCAGCGAGGTGCCCAGACGGCTGCCCGCTTTACCAATGCTTTCGAACTCCATCGGCAGATCGAGGTGCGCTTCGGTGAGGAAGTCGGTCCCTGCCCCACCCGGCTGCCAGGCTTTAAACTTCAGGCCATCGCGCATGCCGCCGGCGTAATCTTCCAGGATCTCGCGGGCAGTGGTGCCGAACGGCAGCTCCCAGACGCCCGGGTTCTTCACGCGGCCGGAGAAGCCCATCAGCTTGGTGCCGGCATCTTTACTGGTGGAGATGTTCTGGTACCACTCAACGCCGTTGGCCAAAATCGCCGGCACGTTGCACAGGGTTTCCACGTTGTTGACGCAGGTCGGCTTACCCCACACGCCGGAGCTCGCCGGGAACGGCGGCTTGGAGCGCGGGTTAGCGCGGCGACCTTCCAGGGAGTTAATCAGCGCCGTCTCTTCGCCGCAGATATAGCGCCCTGCCCCGGTGTGGACAAACAGCTCGAAGTCAAAACCGGTGCCGAGGATGTTTTTCCCCAGCAGGCCCGCCTCGGTGGCTTCGGCAATCGCGCGGCGCAGATGCTGGGCCGCTTCGATATACTCTCCGCGCAGGAAGATGTAGCCGCGCCAGGCCTTCAGCGCAAACGCGGAGATCAGCATGCCTTCCACCAGCAGGTGCGGCAGTTGCTCCATCAGCAGGCGGTCTTTATAGGTGCCCGGCTCCATTTCATCGGCGTTACACAGCAGGTAACGGATGTTCATGGACTCGTCTTTCGGCATCAGGCTCCACTTCAGACCGGTGGAGAAGCCCGCGCCGCCGCGCCCTTTCAGGCCAGCGTCTTTTACCGCCGTGACGATCTCGTCCGGCGCCATGCCGGTCAGCGCTTTTCGCGCCCCTTCATAGCCATTTTTGCTGCGATACTCGTCCAGCCAGACCGGCTGCTTGTCGTCGCGCAGGCGCCAGGTGAGCGGATGCGTTTCCGCAGTACGAATTACGGTTTTCATTTGTACTGCTCCAGCAGGTCAGGAATTGCCTCCGGCGTCAGATGGCTGTGAGTGTCCTCATCAATCATCATGGTCGGTCCCTTGTCGCAGTTGCCCAGGCAGCAGGTCGGCAGCAGGGTAAAGCGGCCATCAAAGGTGGTCTGCCCTGGCTTGATGTTCAGCTTCTTCTCGATGGCGGCCTGAATTCCCTGATAGCCGGTAATGTGGCACACCACGCTGTCGCAGTAGCGGATCACGTGACGGCCAACCGGCTGGCGGAAAATCTGGCTGTAGAACGTCGCCACGCCTTCGACGTCGCTGGCCGGGATGCCCAGCACATCGGCAATGGCGTAGATCGCGCCATCCGGCACCCAGCCGCGCTGTTTCTGAACGATTTTCAGCGCTTCGATGGACGCCGCACGCGGGTCTTCGTAGTGGTGCTTCTCGTGCTCAATAGCCTCACGCTCTGCCGCACTCAGCTCAAAAGCCTCGGTTTGTGGTTGTTGATTCTCGTGCATAATTAGCGGTCCACGTCTGACATAACAAAATCGATACTACCCAGATAGACGATCAGGTCGGATACCAGGCTGCCGCGGATCGCCGACGGGATCTGCTGCAGGTGCGCAAAGCTCGGCGTGCGGACGCGGGTACGGTAGCTCATGGTGCTGCCGTCGCTGGTCAGGTAGTAACTGTTAATCCCCTTGGTCGCCTCAATCATCTGGAAGGATTCGTTGGCCGGCATGACCGGGCCCCACGATACCTGCAGGAAGTGGGTGATCAGGGTTTCGATATGCTGCAGCGTGCGCTCTTTCGGCGGCGGCGTGGTCAGCGGGTGATCCGCTTTGAACGGCCCTTCCGGCATATTGTCGAGGCACTGCTGAAGAATGCGCAGGCTCTGGCGCAGCTCTTCGACTTTCAGCATCACGCGGGTGTAGCAGTCAGAGACGCCGCCCCCGGTCGGGACTTCGAAGTCGAAGTTTTCATAGCCAGAATAAGGACGCCATTTACGCACGTCGAAGCCGATACCGGTGGCGCGCAGGCCTGCGCCGGTGGTGCCCCACTCCAGCGCCTCTTTAGCGGTATAGGCTGCCACGCCGACGGAACGGCCCTTCAGAATGGTGTTGCGCAGGGCGGCTTTTTCATAGGAGTCCAGACGCTTCGGCATCCACTCGAGGAACTCACGCAGCAGACGATCCCAGCCGCGCGGCAGATCGTGCGCGACGCCGCCGATGCGGAACCACGCCGGGTGCATACGGAAACCGGTGATCGCTTCCACCAGATCGTAGATTTTCTGCCGATCGGTAAAGGCGAAGAAGACCGGGGTCATCGCGCCGACGTCCTGAATAAAGGTAGAGATATACAGCAGGTGGCTGTTGATGCGGAACAGTTCGGAGAGCATTACGCGGATCACGTTGACGCGATCCGGCACGGTGATCCCGGCCAGTTTTTCCACGGCCAGCACGTACGGCATCTCGTTGACGCAACCGCCAAGGTATTCGATACGGTCGGTGTACGGGATGTAGCTGTGCCAGGACTGGCGCTCGCCCATCTTCTCGGCGCCGCGGTGGTGGTAACCAATGTCCGGCACGCAGTCGACGATCTCTTCGCCATCCAGCTGCAGAATAATGCGGAACGCACCGTGCGCGGAGGGGTGGTTCGGACCGAGGTTGAGGAACATGAAGTCCTCGTTGTCGGTGCCGCGCTTCATGCCCCACTCTTCCGGTTTGAAAGTCAGCGCTTCCATCTCCAGATCCTGTTTGGCTTTGGTCAGCTCAAACGGATCGAATTCGGTGGCGCGCGCCGGGTAGTCTTTACGCAGCGGGTGGCCTTCCCAGGTCGGCGGCATCATGATGCGACGCAGGTTCGGGTGGCCATCGAAGGTAATACCAAACATTTCCCAGGTTTCACGCTCATACCAGTTGGCGTTGGGGAACAGTTTGGTGAAGGTCGGCAGATGCAGATCGTTTTCAGACAGCGCCACCTTGAGCATGATGTCGCGGTTGCGGTCGATGGAAATCAGGTGATAGAAAACGGAAAAATCCGCGGCGGGCAGGCCATCGCGGTGCGTGCGCAGACGTTCGTCCATGCCGTGCAGGTCAAACAGCATCACGTAAGGCTTCGGCAATTTCTTCAGGAAATCACCCACCTCAAGCAGCTGCTCGCGCTTGACCCATACCACCGGTACGCCGGTACGGGTTGGCTGAACGGTAAAGGCATCCGGCCCAAAGCGGTTGCGCAGTTCGCCGATCACCGGGTCATCAAGGTGATCGCGGGTTTGCCAGGCTGGTGCGGCGTCATGCGCGGTTAAATCGGTCATATTGTTCACCATTGCAAAAGGTCCGTGGTGACTGCCGGGCGAGACTTCGCGCTGTTGTAGATTGATTTGCGAAGTGGTTCTCCCGCCCGCAGGCGCAAATTAAATCTCGTCCGGCGTCCGCAGATTGGTCACTGCAATACGTTCGCCGCGTTTACGCTCGCGTTCCGACTGCATATTGGCGCGATAGACGCCCTGATCGCCAACCACCCATGAGAGCGGACGACGTTCTTTACCAATGGACTCCTGCAGCAGCATCAGCGCCTGCATATAGGCCTCCGGACGCGGCGGGCAGCCCGGGATGTACACATCGACCGGAATGAATTTATCCACGCCCTGGACGACGGAATAGATGTCGTACATGCCGCCGGAGTTCGCGCAGGCGCCCATGGAGATCACCCACTTCGGCTCCAGCATCTGATCATAGAGACGCTGAATAACCGGCGCCATTTTGGTGAAGCAGGTTCCGGCGACCACCATCAGGTCCGCCTGACGCGGAGAGGCGCGCAGAACTTCGGCCCCAAAGCGCGCAACGTCATGCACCGCAGTGAATGACGTCACCATTTCCACATAACAGCAAGAAAGGCCGAAGTTATACGGCCAAATTGAGTTCTTACGGCCCCAGTTCACCATGTCATGCAGCGCGTGTTCGAGTTTCCCCATATACACGCTTTTGTTGACTTCCTGCTCCAGGGGGTCGGTAACGATCTCCTGTTTCTGCAGGGGGTAACGGTCGTTCTCACCGTTAGGATCTATGCGGGTGAGCGTATAATCCATCTTATTGCCTCGCTTTTACTGCATATGACGGTTAGTGGGACTGTCTGTTTCCGGGTTAACCAGCGTGCGACGGGAACGCGCAGGCGTCCAGTCCAGTGCGCCGATGCGAACGAGATAAACCAGACCAGCCAGTAGCACTAAAATGAAAATTGCGGCTTCCACAAAGCCGACCCAGCCGCTCTCGCGGATGGAGGTCGACCATGCGTAGAGATACAGGGCTTCCACGTCGAAGATAACGAAGAACATGGCAACCAGATAAAACTTCGCAGAAAGACGTAAGCGGGCCGAACCAACGGAGTCGATCCCCGATTCAAACGGCGTGTTTTTGCTACGCGCGCGCGCGCGACCGCCAAGGTACCAGCCGCCGACGAGCATCAGGCAGCACAGACCGATAGCGATGATGAGAAATATAGCGAATGCCCAGTGATGAGCGATGACTTCAGTGGATGTTGACATACGCATTGCTTAACCAAAAAAGTGTAGCGCCAAAACCCTCTGCTCTTACTGGCAGATGAACGCCACAGCGTTTCACGGGAGGAATAAAAAATAACCGTGCAAAAAAGCGTCCCTGGAAGATGTGAGAAGCCCAGATGCCGTGGCTTTTTACCCCTTTCTTTAACCTTTTGTCAACTTTAACAAAAGTTTTCATAACATTAATTTACATTGGAATCTTTTCATTAACATTAAATGCCCTTTTATGCGAAATAACCTTGCATACTGTTCGGTTTTAGTGTTGTTGAATCGTGTCCGTTTCCGTCGTAAATCAAAAATCCCTGCTATTTTGACAGGATTTAGCCTCGATTCCTCCCCCCAAAGAGGGGTATTTTCTTGATCTGCGACACGGTTTTGTTAATTACCCCAGGAAATCGGCAACAATCCATCCGGTTTTTTAACATTAGCAGGAAGTGTTGAAAGTGCAGGAAAAAGTCGGCAAGGTGAGCGTCCGGTCACGCCAATGTGCTGATTTTTCTGCAAAGAAATAAAAAAAAGATTCAAAACATCAATAAGAGTGCAAAAAAAAGAGCCACCAGACGAGAAACCCACCCCTGAGGCTCTTTTTGGACACTTACATTCTGTTACCAGTTTTTGTGATCTTTGTTAGCAAAATAACCTCACAAAATGAAGGTGCTTCCTCCCTCTTCCGGAGTAAGTGCCGGCCCCGCGCGCCAGGGATCGCTCTCCTGGCTCAGAGACTGAAAAATCGCCTGCGGTAGTTCGCTCACCGTCTGCGGATTGCAGCTGACGACGTACCGGGTATCCGGCAGGACCGGCAGGCCATCGCTAATGCCGGCCACGCGCAAATCCGGGCTCATCATTTCGACCGGACGCGCGGTGACCCCCAGTCCGGCTTTCACTGCCGCTTTCACCCCGGAGAGCGACGAGGCGCCGTGGGCCAGATGCCAGGAGACGCGGGCAGCCTCCAGCACGGCGATGATGTCCTCACGGAACGGGCCAGGCTCTTCGAGCAGGATCAGGGGGATCGACTCCCCTTTAGCCAGCACGTAGTCCGCCGCACAGTACCAGAGGGTAGGCGACGTTCTCAGCGTAAAAGCGGTAAAACCGGGAAGCTGATGGGTGGTTAATGCCAGATCGACCTCTCCCCCGCTCAGCATCGCCATGATGACGGCGTGGGGATGGACTTTAATCTCCAGCGTCATTCTGGGATAGAAGCAGCCGATGCGGTTTAACAGAAACGGCAGGATAGTATCAGCGGTTTCTTCCGACGCGCCGATGGTCAGTCCCCCCTGCAGACTGCCATACATCAGCGACATGCAGGCTTCATCGTTAAAGCGCAGGATTTTGCGGGCATAGCCCAGCAGCTGAATGCCCTGCTCGGTCAGCAGTTTATTGCGTCCGTGACGAGCGAAAAGCTCCTTGCCAACCAGCTGCTCCAGGCGTTGCATTTGCTGGCTGACCGCGGACTGGGTACGGCACACTGCGGCGGCGGCGGCGGCGAAGGTGTTCAAATCAGCGACGGCTACAAAGGTGCGCAGCAGATCGAGATCGAGGTTGAGTATCGGACGTGTTGTATTAATCATCTTTCTTCACTTACAGGTGGCTAACGCTGACCTGCCTTGTTGATGCTTTACGCCAGGTTTCCGGCTATTCCCTGAGCCTTGTGCTCACCGTCAGATGGCGGATAAACAACTGGACGAACGTTATTACATGCCAAAGTACTCATCTGAGCAAATGCGCAGAACACCGGAGTAATATATTGTTCGTATTCCTCATTATTATTAATTACCACGGCCAGCAAGGCGTCATACGTCGCCCCGGGAAATCGCACAGTGGTGGTGAGAAAGCCTCTCTTTCGCCGGACTTCTTTTTTGGCGAAAAACGAACAATAAAATTCTGTAATAACAATATATTAGATACCAATTCAGCCGTAAATCATACCGACTACCACTGATATTAACGGCGATATTCTAACCGATCCCCATCCTTTTTATAAGCCTTAATAAGGATTAACTGAGTTAATTTTAAATTTTTTTCAACATTTTATATAAATTAACAAACCTCAGATTATTACCTGTCAAAAATAATAATAATGCGCTTGCGCACAGTTTTTTATTAAAATTACTTAACATCAAGATTACAAATCAACCGCTATTACATTAAGGATAGCGTTTTTTTGCGGCCATCCATTCTTCAGCCCCCCCGTTTACCCGACAAACAAACCAGATAAATGATGGTAAAAAAGGCACAACCTCAACATAGACGACCGAAAAAATGCCATGAAAAGGCATAAACAACAGGAAAAATCAGCAATCAGCAGATAAATCAATTACGCTTAAAATCCTGCGTTAGCAAAATCTTCTCCTGCAAAGCCTTCAAAACAGCGGGGAGGCGGAGTACATTGTTCCGTGCTGACTTCCACGGCAGGGAGTGGCGATAACAGCTAAAAGGTCAAGATTCATGTCCCCCATCGAAAAATCCAGCAAGTTAGAGAACGTCTGTTATGACATCCGCGGCCCGGTTCTGAAAGAAGCGAAACGTCTTGAAGAAGAAGGCAATAAGGTTCTGAAACTGAACATCGGCAACCCGGCGCCCTTCGGCTTCGAAGCCCCTGACGAGATCCTCGTCGACGTCATCCGCAATCTGCCTACCGCCCAGGGTTACTGCGATTCGAAAGGATTGTACTCGGCGCGTAAAGCCATCATGCAGCATTACCAGGCGCGGGGAATGCGCGATGTCACCGTGGAAGATATTTACATCGGCAACGGCGTGTCCGAACTGATTGTCCAGGCGATGCAGGCGCTGTTAAACAGCGGCGATGAGATGCTGGTTCCCGCCCCGGACTACCCGCTGTGGACGGCGGCGGTGTCCCTTTCCAGCGGTAAAGCGGTGCACTATCTGTGTGACGAATCCTCTGACTGGTTCCCGGATCTTGACGATATCCGCGCTAAAATTACGCCTCGCACCCGCGGGATCGTGATCATCAACCCCAACAACCCCACCGGCGCGGTCTATTCCAAAGAGCTGCTGCAGGAGATCGTGGAGATCGCCCGCCAGCACAACCTGATTATTTTCGCCGATGAGATCTACGACAAGATCCTCTACGACGAAGCCCAGCATCACTCCATTGCCGCTCTGGCGCCCGATCTGCTGACGGTGACCTTCAACGGACTGTCGAAAACTTACCGCGTCGCCGGCTTCCGTCAGGGCTGGATGGTGCTGAATGGCCCGAAAAAACATGCGAAAGGCTATATCGAAGGACTGGAAATGCTGGCGTCGATGCGTCTGTGCGCCAACGTGCCGGCCCAGCATGCTATCCAGACGGCGCTGGGCGGCTACCAGAGTATCAGCGAATTCATCATTCCCGGCGGGCGTCTGTATGAACAGCGCAACCGCGCCTGGGAGTTGATCAACGATATTCCGGGCGTCTCCTGCATGAAGCCAAAAGGCGCGCTGTACATGTTCCCGAAAATCGACGCCAAACGCTTCAATATTCACGATGACCAGAAAATGGTGCTCGATTTCCTGCTGCAGGAGAAAGTGCTGCTGGTGCAGGGTACTGCCTTTAACTGGCCGTGGCCGGATCACGTACGCATTGTGACCCTGCCTCGCGAAGACGACCTGGAGATGGCGATCTCCCGCTTCGGCCGCTTCCTCTCCGGCTACCATCAGCTGTAATCGTGCCGCCGCCGGCATTTGCATCCGGCGGCGATCCCTGCGCACAATGGAACCCGATGTTGTCACTGATTAAGGGTTCCTATGAGTCAGAGTCATTTCTTTGCCCACCTCTCCCGTCTGAAACTGATTAACCGCTGGCCGCTGATGCGCAACGTGCGCACTGAAAATGTCTCCGAGCACAGCCTGCAGGTGGCGATGGTCGCCCACGCGCTGGCGGCGATCAAAAACCGCAAATTCGGCGGCCAGGTCAACGCCGAGCGTATCGCCTTGTTAGCGATGTACCATGACGCCTCGGAAGTCTTAACTGGCGATCTCCCTACTCCGGTGAAATATTTCAATTCGCAGATTGCCCAGGAATATAAGGCGATTGAGAAAATCGCCCAGCAGAAGCTGGTGGATATGGTGCCTGACGAGCTGCGCGATATTTTCGAACCGCTGATTGACGAGCATCACTACAGTGAGGAAGAGCAGTCGATCGTCAAACAGGCTGACGCCCTCTGCGCCTACCTGAAATGCCTCGAAGAGCTGTCGGCGGGCAACAACGAATTTCTGCTGGCCAAAGGCCGTCTGGAAAAAACGCTGGCATCGCGGCGCAGCGCGGAGATGGATTACTTTATGCAGGTGTTTGTCCCGAGCTTCCAGCTGTCGCTGGATGAAATCAGCCAGGATTCGCCGCTGTAATTTTTCAGGCCGGGCAGCGGTCGCCCCCTACCCGGCCTGCATACCTTAAAACGGGAAGAGCACCGGGATCAGCAGGACGCAGACCACCATTACCAGCACGGTAAAGGGCACGCCAATCTTTACAAAGTCGCTGAAGGAATACTTACCCGGGCCAAGCACCAGGGTGTTGACCGGCGAGGAGACCGGGGTCATAAACGCCGCCGAAGCCGCCATCGCCACCACCATGGCAAAGGGATAGGGCGACACGCCCATCGACTTCGCCGCCGCTAAGGCAATAGGCGCCATCAGCACTGCAGTGGCCGTGTTAGAGATAAACAGGCCTATCGCCGCGCACATCACAAACAGGCAGCCGAGCATCAGATAAGGCCCCTCGCCTCCGGCAACGTCCATCAGTCCCTTGACCACCAGATCCACCCCACCGGTTTTCTGCAAGGCCAGGGCAAACGGCATCATCCCGACAATCAGAATAATGCTCGGCCAGTGGATCGCCTTGTAGGCACTTTCGGCGTTGATGCAGCGGAATTTGCCCATCAGCAGACAGGCGATGATCGCGGCGATAGGGTTGGGGATTTCATCCGTCAGCATCAGGGCCACCATCAGCACCAGACAGAAAATCGCGTGCGGAGCCTGGCTGTGGGCCGGCGAAGCGTCATCGACCTCAACCGGCATATTGAGCACCACGAAATCCCGACCGCGCTTCGCCAGCAGGGCAATTTGCCGCCAGTTGCCGACCACCAGCAGGATATCGCCGAGCTGCAGCGGCTCATCGACCACGGAACCATCCATCGCTTTGCCATCGCGCTTCATGCCGACGATATTGAGACCAAACCGGGTGCGGAAGGCTATCTCACGCACCGTTTTACCTATCATCTCTGAATCCGGGATCAGCGCCACCTCCGCCATCCCCACATCCAGCGCCTGATCGGCAAAATACTCGCCGCGCAGCACCATCGGCTCGAGCATTTGCTCGCCGCAGAACTGGCGCAGGTCGACATCGGAGGCGGACATATCGATCAGCAGGACGTCGCGGGCGCGAAATTCCGATACCCCGTTGACGTTAACAATCACCCGACGGAACCGCCGCCAGCGCTCAACGCCGATAACGTTGGCACAGTAGCGCTCACGCAGCTTTAAATCATCCAGCCGCTGACCGATCATCGGCGAACCGGGTCGGATCGCCAGCCGGCGGGCGCGGCCGGTGAGGTGATATTCGCGAATCAAATCGCGGAAGGTGCTTCTTTTTCGTCCATCGCGCGCGGATTCGCCATTATCCGTCTTCAGCATAAAGCGCACCGCCAGCATATAGACGATGCCCAGGATCAGCACCACCAGGCCAATCGGGGTGACGCTGAAAAAACTGAAGCCGTGCAGCCCTTCGCGCAGCAGTTCGCTGTTGACCACCAGGTTGGGCGGCGTCGCCACCAGGGTCATCATCCCGCTGATAAGCCCGGCGAAGCTCAGCGGCATCATCAGCCGCGAGGGGGAGGTATTCATCCGCGCCGAGACGCTAAGGACCACCGGAATGAAAATGGCGACCACGCCGGTGGAGCTCATAAACGCGCCCAGCCCGGCGACGGTGAGCATCAGGTAGATCAGCATTTTGGTTTCGCTGTTGCCTGCTACGCTCACCAGCCAAGCGCCCATCTTGGTGGCTACCCCGGTACGCACGAGGCCGTCGCCGATAATAAACAGGGCGGCAATCAGGATCACGTTAGGATCGCTGAACCCGGAAAAAGCTTCGGTCAGCGTCAGCGTGCCGCTGAGGACAAAGGCGACAATGACCATCAGGGCGATAGCATCCATGCGCACCTTGCCGGTAGCAAACAGCACAACCGCGATGGCCAGGAGGGATAAAACCCAAATCAATTCACCGTTCACAACGTTTCCTTGTCACAAGTGGGAGTCGACATAGTGGCATAAAAAAGCCCCGACGACGCGGGGCGAAATCATGGGTTTACGCTTTAAGACGCACATTCACCACGCCGTCGGCCTGGCGTTCAACCAGCAGATCTTCCAGGCTGCTCAGCACGAGGTCGGCTTCATCCAGACGGGGGGCATCGGCAGGCACCTTGACCGCGATGGTGCGACAGCCTGCCGTCAGCCCGGAGAGCAGCCCCGCCGGCGCATCTTCCACCACCGCGCACTCCCCGGCAGGCAGCCCCAGCCGCTCGGCGCCCAGCAGATAGGCGTCCGGCGCCGGCTTGCCGTGCTTCACTTGCTCTGCGGTGACAAACACCTCCGGCATCGGCAGGCCCGCCGCGCGGTGACGCGCGTGCGCAACCGGAATCGAGCCGGAGGTGACAATCGCCCACGGGATCCCAGCCTCATTGAGCGAATTCAGCAGGGCTAACGCCCCCGGCAGGGCGACGATGCCTTCGATATCAGTGGCTTCCATCTGCTCGAGATAACGGAATTCGGCCTGGATATCTTCCTCGCTGCGACCCGGCATAAAATGGCGAATAGAGGTAATGGCCTGCTTGCCGTGAATAAAACTGAGAATTTCATCATGGTCGATGGCGAAACGATCCCCCCACTTGCACCATGAACGCTCCACCACCGGCAAGGAATCCACCAGCGTCCCGTCTAAATCGAACAGGAAACCTTTACACTGCACGGGCACCTCCCTCAGGCATTGATGATTTGGTTAATTTCGTTACTGCTCAGATGATACTGGCGCGGGCAGGCGTGCCAGACGCTCAGCATCCGCTGATATTTCTCCCACATCGGGGTCTGCGAGTTAAAGCCATGGGTGCCAGCGTCAAAGTGGCTGTAACGGCCTTCAACATTGACCATAAAGCGCACGTAGCCGAGAAAACGCGCTTCGGTGGCGGCATCAAAGCCGAGGAAGGTGACTCGGCGCTCGTCGATACCCTCCGCGTCTTTCAGGTTGGTCCAGGAGACGTGTAGCGCGTGGTACATCTCCATGATGTCGATAACGGTACGGCAGGTTTCTTCCGTCAACTGGCCGAACTCGCGGTCCAGTTCACGCATCTGCAGCCCATACCCACGCTCAATGATGGTTTGCAGACGACGGTAGCGCTCCGCATTGTCCGGGTCGAGCATCGTCATCATTTTGTACTGATTGGATAAAATCAGACGCTGCGCATTGGTCATTTCCATGTTGTGACTCCTGTAGCACGGTAGGGCGTGAAATAAAGAAGGCGCATAAATCATGCGCCTTCTTTTATATGCGTTTTCCGTAGTGAATTACAAATCATCAAGGAAAGTTTTATCGAGTTGTTTGAAGGCGCGCTTAAGCGTGTCAGCCAGCGCCTGATAATCGGGCTTGCCTTCGACAGGCGCCAGCGCCTGCCCCGCCTCCTGCAGTTTGCCGCGTACTTCGTAGAACCAGTTAAGAATGGAAGGCGGCAGCGGCGTCACTGAACGTTTACCCAACCACCATAACCCCTGCATCGGCAGGCTCAATGCAAACAGCGCGGTGGCCACGGCGGGACCCAGCTGGCCGCCCAACGCTATCTGCCAGCAGAGGGTGAAAATGGCGATCGGCGGCATGATGCGGATGGCGTAGCGGGTGGCACGAATGATGCGGTTTTCAATAAATACCGGCGCGAGGCGCTTGTCGAGAGGCCAGGTCTTGGCGTAGTGCTGCCCGCGGTTGAACAAGCTAAAGAAGCTAACGGGGCGTTTCTCAGGGGTCGACATGGCTTTACCTCAACTTTACATATAAAACTTAAAAAATTCGTGCAAAACACCAACTATGCATGACATCGTTCAAAAGATTTTGGCAAAGGATGCCGCAATCAGGTATCCTGTGCCCGCCTGAAAGGGCGGATAGACTCTTTTGCCAGGCTAGTCAAATTATCGCATATTCTGCCATTGGCTGAAAATTATGCAAAATGGCATAAAATCAAATGTACTTATCTCATCGTGCCTGAAAACAGAACAAGGCATGATGTTAATCATAAATGTCGAGGTCATCCTGCGCTACGCTAATGACACACTGACGTTTTTTTAGCCACGTATCATAAAAAGGTACTTCCATGTCGAGTAAGTTAGTACTGGTTCTGAACTGCGGTAGCTCCTCTCTGAAATTTGCTATCCTTGACGCCGTGAACGGCGACGAATACCTGTCCGGTTTAGCGGAATGCTTCCACCTGCCGGAAGCCCGTATCAAATGGAAAATTGACGGCGGCAAACAAGAAGCCGAATTAGGCGCGGGCGCCGCGCACAGCGAAGCACTGAACTTTATCGTTAACACTATTCTGGCACAAAAACCAGAACTGTCTGCTCAGCTGACCGCAATCGGCCACCGTATCGTCCACGGCGGCGAAAAATACACCAGCTCCGTAGTCATCGACGAGTCCGTGATTCAGGGCATTAAAGACGCCGCGTCCTTCGCCCCGCTGCACAACCCGGCACACCTGATCGGCATCGCTGAAGCGCTGAAATCCTTCCCGCACCTGAAATACAAAAACGTGGCAGTATTCGATACGGCGTTCCACCAGACCATGCCGGAAGAATCCTATCTCTACGCCCTGCCGTACAGCCTGTACAAAGAGCACGGCGTTCGTCGTTACGGCGCGCACGGCACCAGCCACTTCTACGTGACTCAGGAAGCCGCTAAGATCCTGAACAAGCCGGTTGAAGAGCTGAACATCATCACCTGCCACCTCGGCAACGGTGGTTCGGTTTCCGCTATTCGTAACGGCAAGTGCGTTGACACCTCCATGGGTCTGACCCCGCTGGAAGGCCTGGTGATGGGTACCCGCTCCGGCGATATCGATCCGGCCATCATCTTCCATCTGCACGACACCCTGGGCATGAGCGTTGACGCCATCAACAAAATGCTGACCAAAGAGTCCGGCCTGCTGGGCCTGACCGAAGTCACCAGCGACTGCCGCTACGTGGAAGACAACTACCAGGAAAAAGCCGACGCTAAACGCGCGATGGACGTCTACTGCCACCGCCTGGCGAAATACATCGGCTCCTACACCGCGCTGATGGACGGCCGTCTCGACGCCGTGATCTTCACCGGTGGCATCGGTGAAAACGCCGCGATGGTGCGTGAGCTGTCGCTGGGCAAACTGGGCGTACTGGGCTTTGAAGTTGACCATGAGCGTAACCTGGCTGCCCGCTTCGGCAAGTCTGGCTTCATCAACAAAGAAGGCACCCGTCCTGCCGTGGTTATCCCGACCAACGAAGAGCTGGTCATCGCGCAAGACGCCAGCCGTCTGACCGCATAATTCCACACCGCCAGCCCTGACCCGCAATACTTCGAGCTGCAGGAAAGCGGCGACACAGCAGATCCCCGGCGCGTACAGCGCGTACGCGACCGGGGCGAGCATGTAGAGCCAACGCACGTGCAACGTGGAGTATGACGGGTCGCTGGTGGTGCTGTTTTGTATCCCGCCTGATACTGGCGGTAACGAAAGAGGATATACCGTGTCCCGTACTATCATGTTAATTCCTACCGGTACCAGCGTAGGCCTGACCAGCGTCAGCCTCGGTGTGATCCGCGCTATGGAACGCAAAGGCGTTCGTCTGAGCGTCTTTAAACCTATCGCCCAGCCGCGCTCCGGCGGCGATGCCCCGGACCAGACCACCACCATCGTTCGCGCCAGCTCCTCCACCACCACCGCTGCCGAACCGCTGAAGATGAACCACGTTGAGTCTCTGCTCTCCAGCAATCAGAAAGATGTGCTGATGGAAGAGATCATCGCCAACTACCACGCGAACACTCAGGACGCGGAAGTGGTACTGGTGGAAGGCCTGGTGCCGACCCGTAAGCATCAGTTCGCCCAGGCGCTGAACTTTGAAATCGCCAAAACCCTGAACGCGGAAATCGTCTTCGTGATGTCGCAGGGCACTGATACGCCAGAACAGCTGAACGAGCGTATTGAACTGACCCGCAATAGCTTTGGCGGCGCGAAAAACACCAGCATCACCGGCGTTATCATCAACAAACTGAATGCGCCGGTCGACGAGCAGGGCCGTACCCGTCCTGACCTGTCAGAAATCTTCGACGACTCATCCAAAGCGAAAGTCGTGAAGATCGACCCGGCTCAGCTGCAAAACGGCAGCGCGCTGCCGGTGCTGGGCGCCGTACCGTGGAGCTTCGATCTGATCGCCACCCGCGCGATCGACATGGCCCATCACCTGAATGCGACCATCATCAACGAAGGCGACATCAACACCCGCCGCGTCAAATCCGTGACCTTCTGCGCGCGCAGCATCCCGCACATGCTGGAGCACTTCCGCGCGGGCTCGCTGCTGGTTACCTCCGCAGATCGTCCTGACGTGCTGGTTGCCGCCTGCCTGGCTGCGATGAACGGCGTGGAAATCGGCGCCATCCTGCTGACCGGCGGCTATGAAATGGACGCGCGCATCAGCAAGCTGTGCGAACGCGCCTTCGCCACCGGCCTGCCGGTATTCATGGTCAACACCAACACCTGGCAGACCTCCCTGAGCCTGCAGAGCTTCAACCTCGAAGTACCGGTTGACGATCACGAGCGCATTGAGAAAGTTCAGGAATACGTCGCCAACTACATCAACGCCGACTGGATCGAATCGCTGACCGCGACCTCCGAGCGCAGCCGTCGTCTCTCCCCACCAGCCTTCCGCTACCAGCTGACCGAGCTGGCGCGCAAAGCCGGCAAACGCGTGGTTCTGCCGGAAGGCGACGAGCCGCGTACCGTGAAAGCCGCCGCTATCTGCGCCGAACGCGGGATCGCCACCTGTGTGCTGCTGGGTAACCCGGATGAGATCAACCGCGTTGCGGCAGCGCAGGGCGTTGAGCTGGGCGCCGGTATCGAAATCGTCGACCCGGAAGTGGTACGCGAAAGCTACGTGGCTCGCCTGGTCGAACTGCGTAAGAGCAAGGGCATGACCGAAGCGGTCGCCCGCGAGCAGCTGGAAGATAACGTGGTTCTCGGCACCCTGATGCTGGAACAAGACGAAGTCGACGGCCTGGTGTCCGGCGCGGTACACACCACCGCCAACACCATTCGTCCGCCGCTGCAGCTGATCAAAACCGCACCGGGCAGCTCGCTGGTCTCTTCGGTGTTCTTCATGCTGCTGCCGGAACAGGTTTACGTTTACGGCGACTGCGCGATCAACCCGGATCCGACCGCAGAGCAGCTGGCGGAAATCGCGATTCAGTCCGCTGACTCCGCGATTGCCTTCGGCATCGAACCGCGCGTGGCGATGCTCTCCTACTCCACCGGTACTTCCGGCGCGGGTAGCGATGTAGAAAAAGTCCGCGAAGCGACCCGTCTGGCGCAGGAAAAACGTCCTGACCTGATGATCGACGGTCCGCTGCAGTATGACGCCGCGGTGATGGCTGACGTCGCGAAATCCAAAGCGCCGAACTCGCCGGTAGCTGGTCGCGCGACCGTGTTCATCTTCCCGGATCTGAACACCGGTAACACCACTTACAAAGCGGTACAACGCTCTGCCGACCTGATCTCCATCGGGCCGATGCTGCAGGGTATGCGCAAGCCGGTCAACGATCTGTCTCGTGGCGCGCTGGTAGACGATATCGTCTACACCATCGCACTGACCGCGATCCAGTCAGCTCAGCAGCAGAAGTAATCGCTCGCTGAGAGAAAAGCAAAAGGCAGCCAGATGGCTGCCTTTTTTTGTCAGGAGGCGAACAGCGTTTGCTGCCACGCGTTCGCGCGATTATTCGCGCTCGCTCTCTTCCGCGTCATCATACTCGTTACCGGCGTTGCGGGTCATCCACAGCGCCAGCGCTTTCAGGGAGTCGGGCGTGAACTCATCGCAGCGGGCGGTGATCTCTTCCGGCGTTAACCAGCACACCTCGCTTACCTCTTCTTCCTGCAGGGCAAACGGCCCGTGGGAAACGCAGCTGAACAGGCTTCCCCAGACGCGGCAGAATTTATCTTCGTAGTAGAACTGGCCGTGATCGGCGAACGGCACCCCGGCGATGCCTAACTCCTCTTCCGCCTCGCGGCGGGCCGACTCCAGCAATTGCTCATCAGCCTGCACGACACCGCCGGCGGTGGCATCCAGCATGCCCGGATGAAAGTCTTTTGTCTCGGTGCGTCGCTGCACCAGAATTTTCCCCATTCCGTCGTGAACGACGATATAGGTCGCCCGGTGGCGCAGGCACTGCGCGCGCATCTGCTCGCGGCTGGACTGTGCTATCACCTCATTGTTTTCATTAACAATATCGACCCATTCTGTGCTTGCCAAATGATTCTGTTCCGCCATCAGGAAACCTTACTTTAAAAGCGCTCTTGCGGCGCGTCTTTATGATTGAGGGCTAAATTACGGGTAAATTGCGACCTCTGCAATAACCTGATTATCATTGAGTGCTAAAACCTGCAGACGCCCCTCATCCAGTAGCCCATAGCTGGCGGAATATCCCCCTTTCGGGATACTCACTGAGCCTGGATTAAACAGAGAGATCGCCCCGCGTTTTTCAGCAACCGGAATATGAGTATGGCCATACGCCAGGACATCGCCAGCGGCAAGTGGCGGCAAATTGTCCGGGCTATACAGATGACCGTGGGTCAGAAACAGGCGATAGCCTTCGCCAAGCACCTGCTGCCAGGGCGCGGTCATGGGAAAACGAAGCAGCATTTGATCCACTTCGCTGTCGCAGTTACCGCGGACGGCAATGATGCGCTCCGCCACGCTGTTCAGCCGCTCGGCCACCTCCGCCGGCGCATAGCCTTCCGGCAACGCGTTGCGCGGTCCGTGATTAAGCACATCGCCGAGGATGATCAGCCACCTGGCGCCACTTTGCGCGAAACGTTCAAGCACGCGTTCCGTGGCGGGCAGCGAACCATGAATATCGGAGGCAAACATCAGCTTCATAGGTTCCATCTCCACTGGTTACGATGCCTCTATGATAGCGGAAGCGCAGCGGGTTATCAGCCTCCGCGTTTGGCGGAAAGCGCCACGTAACGCTGGATTGAGGCCCGCTGCCACTGGAACGCCGCATAATCCGCCAGCGCCTCCGGCACCTCATCGCCATTGAGAACCAGACGATTGAGCATCAGCGCCAGGTCGGCGTCGGCTATAGACCATTCGCCGAATAAATTTTGCCCGCCGTGGGCCAGCAGTGTGGTCGCGGTGGCAAACAGTTTTTCCGCCGACCGCTTGCCTGCCTCGCTGAGCGCCGGCATTTTCACTCCGCCAAACACCACGGCGGTGGATCGCTCTTCACGAATGGGCACCAGATCGCTGCGCAGCCAGGCCTGGATCTGCCGGGCGCGGGCCCGCTTTTGCAGATCGTGTGGATAAAGGCGCTCCCACTCAGGCGGCGCGAAACGTTCATCCAGATATTCGGTAATCGCCGAAGACTCGCTCAGCGCGAAATCGTCAACCTCAAGCAGCGGTACGCGACGGGTGGCGGCATAGCCCGTCCAGCCGGCCTGCAGATGTTCGCCGCGGTTCAGGTCGATGGTTTTAAGGCTAAAAGGCAGGCTCTTTTCCTGCAGCGCGACATAGACAGACATCACGTACGGTGAGAAAAAATCGGCATCGGACCACAGGGTAATCACAGGCTGGCTCATAGCTTCCTCAGGGTTGGTAGACAGGGCAATAAACCAACATAGCCTGTCTTACAGGCGATGTCACTGCTCGCCCGCTGCGTGGCTGGCGACAGACCGACGCGCCGCTCGCGGATTTTCTCCCGGGTCGCGCAGCTTCACCTATACTCGATCAGTTTGCGACCCACGACGGCGGGAAATATTATGATCGATCTCTACTATGCGCCCACCCCAAACGGCCACAAAATCACCCTCTTTCTCGAAGAGGCGCAGCTGGCTTATCGGCTAATCCGGGTCGATATCGGTAAAGGGGAGCAGTTTCATCCGCAGTTTCTGGCGATTTCGCCGAATAACAAAATTCCGGCTATCGTCGACCACATGCCTGCTGACGGCAGCGCGCCGTTGAGCGTCTTTGAGTCCGGCGCCATTCTGCTCTATCTGGCGGAAAAAAGCGGCAAGCTGCTGAGCGGGGAGCTGCGGGCGCGCTATACCACCCTGCAGTGGCTGTTCTGGCAGGTCGGCGGCCTGGGACCGATGCTGGGGCAAAATCAGCATTTTTCCCACTCAGCGCCGCAAACCGTGCCCTACGCGATTGAGCGTTTTCAGGTGGAAACCCAGCGACTCTACGGGGTACTGAATCACCGCCTGGGATCAAGCCCGTGGCTGGGCGGGGACCACTACAGCATCGCCGACATCGCCGCCTGGCCCTGGGTGAACTGCCATGTCCGCCAGCGGATCGATCTGGCGAACTATCCGGCGGTGCATAACTGGTATGAGCGCATTAAGCAGCGGCCGGCGACGGTGGAAGCGATGCTAAAAATTCAGTCTTATTAACCCCCTGCTCGCCCGTCGCGCTTTGTTGTATGATTGCAGGACTTACACCACGGAGGAAGCCTGCAATGTCTCAACCAGACGCCATTATTCGTATTAAGAACCTGCGCCTGCGTACTTTTATTGGTATTAAAGAGGAAGAGATCGCCAACCGCCAGGACGTGGTGGTGAATGTGGCCATTCACTACCCTGCCGATAAAGCGCGCGACAGCGAGGACATTAATGATGCGTTGAACTACCGCACCATTACCAAACGCATCATCAGCCATCTTGAGAATGGTCGTTTTTCACTGCTGGAAAAATTAACTCAGGATGTGCTGAATATCGCATGCGAACATCACTGGGTCACATATGCTGAAGTGGAGATCGATAAACTTCACGCGCTGCGCTATGCCGACTCGGTATCCATGACCATGAGCTGGCGGCGCTAACCATGTCAGGGAGGTGGTATGAAGATCCTGCTTACTGGTGGTACCGGCCTGATTGGCCGACATCTGATACCCAGATTGCTGGAGCTCGGGCATAGCGTCACGGTCTCCACCCGGCATCCGGATACCGCCCGCGCCCGTCTCGATCCGCGCGTCACGCTGTGGCGCGATTTCGAGGGCCATCACCACCTCAATGACATCGATGCCGTCATCAATCTGGCGGGCGAGCCTATCGCCGATAAACGCTGGACCGCCGAACAGAAACAGCGCTTATGCCATAGTCGCTGGGATCTCACTCAGCGGTTGGTGGGCCTGATCCACGCCAGCGACACCCCTCCCTCCGTGCTGATCAGCGGGTCAGCCACCGGCTATTACGGCGACCTCGGCGAAGTGGTGGTGACCGAAGAAGAGCCGCCGCACAATGAGTTTACCCATAAGCTCTGCGCCCGCTGGGAGCAAATTGCCTGCGAAGCGCAAAGCGAGCGCACTCGCGTCTGTCTGCTGCGCACCGGCGTGGTACTGGCGCCGCGGGGCGGTATTCTCGGCAAAATGACCCCAGCCTTTAAGCTCGGCCTCGGCGGGCCTATCGGCAGCGGCAGACAGTACCTGGCCTGGATCCATATCGACGATATGGTTAACGGCATTCTGTGGCTGCTGGATAACGATCTGCGCGGCCCGTTCAATATGGTTTCGCCCTATCCCGTGCATAACGAGCAGTTCGCCCACGCGCTGGGTCATGCGCTCAATCGACCGGCGATTTTCCGCGTCCCCGCCGCCGCCATCCGCCTGCTGATGGGCGAATCCGCCGTCCTGGTGCTCGGCGGTCAGCGCGCGCTGCCTAAGCGGCTGGAAGCCGCCGGCTTCGCCTTCCGCTGGTACGATCTCGACGAAGCGCTAAAGGATGTGCTGAGTTAATGGCTGACACGGGGGTGCATTGGCTCCCCTGATTCCATTCTGCTGGCTAATGCCCCACGCCTGGATGGTCTCAGCCTGGCGCTGCAGCGTCGCCCTATCCCGGAGAACCCGCGCCCTGAAGCGCCTGAGTTCATCGCCAGCGGGCCGGTTCGCCGGTGTTACCAGGCGGAGTAAAGTGCTAAGGTAGGCCTTTCCTTCTTCGTATTGACTGCCTTATGACGACCATCACCACGCCTCGCCTTTCGCTTACCCGCTTTGTTACCGATGACTGGCCCTTTTTTCTGCGCCTGCGCCAGGATCCGCAGGTGATGCGTTTTATGGGCGAAATGTTAAGCGAGGAGGCATTGCGCAGCGTGTTCGCCAGTCGCTGCGCCGATCCCGGCGTGTATGTTCTGCATAATCAGCACGGCGATGCGCTGGGCGATATTGGGCTTCGCATCAGCCCTAAAAATCCGCACGAGGCCGACGTCGGCTATGCGCTGCTGCCCGAGGCTCAGGGAAAAGGGTATGCCAGCGAAGCGCTGCGGGCGATCTGCGATTATGGTTTCAGTACGCTGGGGGTGCGGGCTATCAATGCCTGGGTTTTGGCAGAGAATCGTGGCTCATCGCGCCTGCTGGAGAAGCAGGGCTTTGTACGCACGCAGGTGCTGGAGAAAGCCTATCATCTGAACGGCGTCGATTACGATGACTGGATCTACCGGCTGGAGCGTGGATCCCACCCGGCGCCCGCGGACGCCGGGTGAGCTGTTTATTTCAGCGAACCTTTCAGAAACTGCTGCAGGCGCGGGCTTTTCGGCGCGCCGAACAGCGCGTCCGGATGCCCTTCTTCTTCAATTTTTCCCTGATGCAGGAAAATGACATGCGAAGAGACGTGGCGGGCAAAGCCCATTTCGTGGGTCACCACCACCATGGTTTTCCCCTCTTCCGCCAGCTGCTGCATAATGCGTAACACTTCGCCCACCAGCTCCGGATCCAGCGCGGAGGTCGGCTCATCAAACAGCAGCACCTCCGGCTCCATCGCCAGCGCGCGGGCAATAGAGACACGCTGCTGCTGGCCGCCGGAAAGATGCACCGGGTATTTCGCCTGCTGACGTTCGTCTATCCCGACCTTGGCCAGGTATTTTACCGCCCGTTCGCGCGCTTCCTGTTTGCTTAAGCCCAGCACCTGAATCGGCGCCTCCATGACGTTCTCCAGCACCGTCATATGGCTCCACAGATTGAAATGCTGAAACACCATGGTCAACCGGGTGCGCAGCAGGCGCAGCTGATTCTTGTCGGCTACCTTCAGCTGGCCGTCTTTATCCCGTACCAGGCCAATATTCTGGCCGCTGACGACGATCGTGCCTTCGCTCGGTTTTTCAAGGAAGTTAATACAACGCAAAAAGGTACTTTTCCCGGAACCCGATGAACCGATGATACTGATAACGTCCCCGGCTTTCGCCTGCAGCGAGACGCCCTTCAGCACCTCGTGTTCCCCATAGCGTTTATGCAGATCGATAACGTTTAATTTATTGTCGGACATGGCGTTCTCAATGCGTTGAAGAAGGTTTGATATGCTGCAACCAGCGCTTTTCCGCTTTGCGGAACAAGCTAATCAGCACATACGAGATAATTAAATAGAGCACCGCTGCGATACCGAAGGCGGTGAACGGTTGATAGGTGGCCGAGTTGATATCGCGGGCGATTTTCAGCAGATCCGGCACCGTGGCGGTAAACGCCAGCGCCGTTGAGTGCAGCATCAGGATCACTTCGTTACTGTAGGCCGGCAGCGCAATCCGCAGCGCGGAAGGCAGGATGATGCAGCGGTACAGTTTGACCGAAGAGAAGCCGTAGGCCCGCGCCGCTTCAATTTCGCCCGCCGGTACCGAGCGGATCGCGCCGGCGAAAATTTCGGTGGTATAGGCGCAGGTGTTCAGGGTCAGCGCCAGCACCGTACAGTTTAACCCACTGCGGAAAAAGGCGTTCAGCAGTTCAGTGCCTTTGACGATTTCCAGGGTGTACATGCCGGAGTAAAAGACCAATAGCTGCACGTACAGCGGCGTGCCGCGAAATATGTAAGTAAACAGCCAGATGGGAAACTGGATGAACTTATTGCTCGAAACGCGGCCGATAGCCAGAAAGACCGCCAGGATGCCTCCCATGACCACCGAAGAGATCAGCAACCATAAGGTAATCGCCACGCCGGTAAAGCGATAGCCGTCGGTCCACAGCAGTGATTTCCAGTACTCCTGAATAATTTCAATCACAGGTCAGCCCTCTTCACGCCAACGGTATAGCGGCGTTCGAGCAGCAGCAGTACGCCATTAGACAGGGTGGTAAACACCAGATAAATCAGGCCGCAGACGATGGCGAAGTAGAACGGCTGCCAGGTGCTTTTGCCCGCCAGCTGCGTGGCTTTGACCACATCCTCCAGCCCCAGCAGCGAGACCAGCGCCGTCGCCTTGAGGATAACCTGCCAGTTGTTGCCGATCCCCGGCAGCGCGTAGCGCATCATCGCCGGGAACAGGATGCGCCGGAACGTCTGCCCGCCGCTGAAGCCAAAGGCGGTGGCCGCTTCGATATGCCCCTTCGGCACCGCCAGGTAGGCGCCGCGGAAGGTTTCCGTAAAATAGGCGCCATAGATAAAGCCAAGGGTAATTATCCCGGCGATCATCGGGTCAATATCAAACTGCGACATGCCCAACGCGTCGGTGACGCTGTTGAGCGCAATCTGCAGGCCGTAGAAAATCAACAGCATCAGCACCAGGTCGGGGACGCCGCGGATCAGTGTGGTATAGCCTTCAAACACCAGCGCCAGAGGACGGTTGCTCGATAGCTTTGCGCCCGCGCCCGCCAGCCCGATCAGGACGGCGAGAACGACCGAGCTGAGCGCAAGCTCCAGGGTGACGAGCGCACCCTGCAAAATAACCTGTGAAAACCCATACAGCATGCTGCCTACCCTGTCTGTCATCCACCACTGCGCGTGAATCGGACGCGCAGTGGTGAGGCGTGAGAATTATTCGCCGTATACGTTAAAATCGAAATATTTTTTCGCCAGCTTGTCGTAGGTGCCGTCCTTACGCATCTCTGCAAACGCCTTATTCAGCGCTTCACGCAGTTCGTTGTCTTCCTTACGCAGCCCCATACCGGTGCCGACGCCGAACAGCTTTTCGTCTTTAATCGACGGACCGCCAAACTGGTAATCTTTACCGATAGGCTGTTTCAGGAACCCTTCGCTGGCCGCGACCTCATCCTGGAAAGCGGCATCAATACGGCCGGCGGTCAGGTCGGAATAGATATTGTCCTGTCCCTGATAAGAGACAATCTCGATACCTTTCGGCGCCCAGTGCTCATTACCATAAGTTTCCTGCGTCGTGCCCTGCAGCACGCCCACGCGCTTCCCCTTCAGGGTGGCGAGGTCCGGCGTCACGGGGCTGCCCTTTTTCACCACCAGACGCGAATCAGCCGCATACAGTTTGTCGGTGAAAGCGATTTCCTGTTGACGCTTTTCGGTAATCGACAGCGAAGACATAATCGCGTCGATTTTCTTCGCTTTTAAAGAGGGGATCAGCGCATCCAGCGGGTTTTCCACAAAGGTACATTGGGTATTAATACGCTTACACAGCTCTTTTGCCAGATCGATATCAAAACCCACCAATTCCCCCTGCGCATTCTTCGATTCGAAGGGAGCATAAGTCGGATCGGTACCGATACGAATTTTTTGCGGAATAGCGGCAAAGACCGTGGAAACGCTGGAAAGGGCCAGCGCTAAAGAGAGAGACAACGCCAGTTTTTTCATAACTATCCTCGACAGACTGTCATTCTAACGGGTTTATTAGAACTATTAACACCAGTTATCGTGCCATTATTCGCCCCTTGAGGGCAAAGATTTATGCACCAGAAAGGCCATTTTTTTGCATCACAAACGCTTAACTATGCATTTTTTAGCCACAAAAGCGGCCGCCTTTGCACTAAAATGATCCACAGCGTCTGGCGATGCACCTTTTCAGGGCTTTTACACGAGCATGGCGGCAGGCCCACCCGATAGCGCGGGCCTGCGGCAGTCTTAGTCGCCGTAGACGTTAAAATCGAAGTATTTCTTCGCCATTTTGTCGTAGGTGCCGTCTTTGCGCATCTCGCCCAGCGCTTTATCAAACGCGGCTTTCAGCTCGGCGTCGTCCTTACGCAGGCCGATACCGGTGCCGTCGCCAAAGTACTTTTTGTCTTTAACCGACGGGCCGGCGAAGGCGAAATCTTTCCCGGCGGGCTGTTTGAGGAAGCCTTCGCTGGCGGCGACTTCATCCTGCAGCGCCGCATCCAGACGACCCGCGGAGAGGTCGGAATAGATCAGGTCCTGGTTTTGATAGGCCACCACGTCAACGCCCTGGCTGCGCCAGCGATCGTTAGCATAGGCTTCCTGCGTGGAGCCCTGCAGCACGCCGACGTGTTTACCTTTCAGCGCTTCCAGCGTCGGCTGGATCGGCGAGCCTTTGGCCGCGATCAGACGGGAGTCGGCGGCATAAAGCTTGTCAGAGAAGGCGATCTCTTGCTGGCGCTTCTCGGTGATGGAGAGCGAGGAGATGATGGCGTCAATTTTCTTCGCCTTGAGGGAGGGGATCAGGGAGTCAAAATCACTGCCGACCCAGGTACATTTCACCTTAATACGGGAGCACAGTTCATTGCCTAAATCGATATCAAAGCCAACAAAGTCCCCTTTCGCGTCTTTCGACGAAAACGGCGCATAGGTCGCGTCAGTGCCAATGCGAATGCTCTGCGGCAGAGCAGCGAATACGCTGGCCGTGCTGCTCATTCCCACGAGTAAAGAGAGAGCCAGAATCGTCTTCTTCATACAGTACCCTTAAGTGTCGTGATGTGGTGCGTTGCTTGTTATGGTGATTGCCGAGCAATCCTGCAGTTTTTGTGCCATCTTCCCGGTGCGTGCCGGGAACAGGGTTAAATTTGTTAAAATAAAGTTGCAGGATTGTCTTAAAAGGGAAGATACCAGCATTACTGGCGAAACCGCAGCGCCTGAGCGCAAAAAGACGAAATAAATGTCGAGGATTTGATCGGGACGACAAATTTGCACCACCGCAGCGCAAGCGTACATTTCACGCACCTATTTGGTGCAATCCTGGGCCCCTTGCCAGCGAGTAAACAAGTCTTGTTCCAGGCTAATGTCGAACTGATCGAGCACCCGGTTGACGGTCTGGTTGATAACATCATCCAGGCTTTGCGGCCGATGGTAGAAGGCCGGCACCGGCGGCATAATCACCGCCCCCAGCTCCGCGGCCTGCACCAGCAGACGCAGATGGCCAAGATGGAACGGGGTCTCCCGCACGCAGAGCACAAGCGGACGACGCTCCTTCAGCACCACATCCGCCGCCCGCGTCAGCAGACCATCCGTGTAGCTATGGACAATACCCGAGAGCGTTTTCATTGAGCAGGGTAAAATCACCATCCCGGCGGTTTTAAACGAGCCGGAGGAGATGCTGGCGGCGATATCGCGGGCATCATGCACCACATCAGCCAGCGCCTGCACTTCACGCACGGTAAAGTCGGTCTCCATCGCCAGCGTCTGGCGCGCCGCCTGGCTGAGGATCAAATGGGTTTCAATATCCGGCACATCCCGTAGCACCTGCAGCATCCGCACGCCATAGATGGCGCCGCTGGCGCCGGAAATGCCAATAATCAGTCGTTTCACGTTCAGTTACCCCTTGCGCGTCGTGCCGCAGACTTTGCCGGATTATAGCCGTTGGCGCAACCATTGACGCACGGTTGCCGGGCGAAAAAAAGGCCCGCCTTCCATCAGGAACGGCGGGCCCGCGACGCGCGAACGGCTTAACCCTCGTTGTGCATCTCGAGGTTTTCGACTTCGTTCTGCAGCTGAACCGCTTTGGCATCATCGTTACGCAGGGAATCGAGGTAGTCGAGGTACTGCTGGTCGACATCCCGGGTGACGTATACCCCGTTGAACACTGAGCATTCAAACTGCTGAATATCCGGATTTTCCGCGCGCACCGCTTCGATCAGATCGTTGAGATCCTGGAAAATCAGGCCATCGGCGCCGATGATCTGGCGGATCTCATCCACTTCGCGGCCATGGGCGATGAGTTCGTTGGCGGTCGGCATATCGATACCGTACACGTTCGGGAAACGAATTTCCGGCGCGGCTGAGGCCAGATACACTTTTTTCGCCCCTGCTTCGCGCGCCATCTCGATGATCTGCTCCGAGGTGGTGCCGCGGACGATGGAATCGTCCACCAGCAGCACGTTCTTATCGCGGAACTCCGCACGGTTGGCGTTGAGCTTGCGGCGCACAGACTTACGACGCAGCTGCTGACCCGGCATGATAAATGTGCGGCCGACGTAGCGGTTCTTCACGAAGCCCTGACGATAAGGCTTGTCAAGGATGCGGGCGATCTCCAGCGCGATATCGCAGGAGGTCTCCGGGATCGGGATAACGACGTCAATATCCAGATCTTCCCACTCGCGGGCAATCTTTTCGCCAAGCTTAGTCCCCATATTGACGCGGGCGCTGTAGACGGAAATTTTGTCGATAAACGAGTCCGGACGGGCAAAATAGACATACTCGAACAGGCACGGGTTGCTGACCGGGTTATCGGCGCACTGACGGGTAAACAGCTGGCCCTTCTCGGTAATATAAACCGCTTCGCCCGGCGCCACATCGCGCAGGAATTCAAAGCCAAGGGTGTCAAGCGCCACGCTTTCCGAGGCCACCATATACTCGGTGCGGCCATCGCCTACGTCACGTTTGCCCAGTACCAGCGGACGAATGCCGTTCGGGTCGCGGAAGGCCACCATGCCATGACCGATGATCATCGCCACGCAAGCGTACGCGCCGCGGATCAGGCGGTTGGTCGCCGCAATCGCGGCAAAGATGTTGTCCGCTTCCAGTGGGTAGTGACGGAAGTTATCCAGCTCACTGGCGAAAATATTGAGGAGGATTTCGGAATCTGAGGTGGTATTGATATGGCGGCGTTTTTCTTCAAACAGCTTTTTACGCAGCTCATGGGCGTTGGTCAGGTTGCCGTTATGCGCCAACGTGATGCCATACGGCGAGTTGACGTAAAACGGCTGCGCTTCGGAGGCGCTGGAGCTGCCCGCCGTGGGGTAACGCACGTGGCCAATACCCATATTGCCCTGCATACGCTGCATATGGCGGGCTTCGAATACGTCGCTTACCAGCCCGTTAGCCTTACGCAACCGGAAGCAGTTGTTGGCATCAATGGTGATGATGCCAGCGGCATCCTGTCCACGGTGCTGGAGCACCGTTAGCGCATCATAAATCGACTGGTTAACCGGCATAACACCGGCGATACCGACAATACCGCACATACGTCTTTTCCTCGTTCAGCAACGACCCAAAGTCTATACTTTAGGCAAGAAACTTGACGAGCTTTGCAGGTATTCAAAAAACCATCTGATGACGGGGGTAAAATAGGGAATAAACTGCGACTGCTGCCAGTCATCGCTCTTCGCCATCCCGGTAAAGGTGTCAAGGAAGAACAGGATAGCGGCGATGATCAGCACCCCACGTAGCGCGCCGAAGCAGATCCCCAATACCCTGTCGGTACCTGACAAACCGGTCTTCTCCACCAGCTGGCCTATCACATAGTTCACGATAGCGCCAACGATGAGCGTCACGATAAACAGCGCCGCAATAGCAATCCCATTTCGAACCCGTTCATCCTCAAAGCCCGTAAACCAGACAGACAGGTCAGCGTAGTAGTGGCTGGCGACATAAAACGCGCAACCCCACGTGACTAACGATAAAGCTTCGCGAACGAAGCCGCGGATCAGGCTGACCAGGCAAGAAAGACCCAGCACCGCCATAATGGCGTAATCAATCCAGACCATATACGTCCCACGATTTTACGCCCTGTCGTCCAGTTCGGGGCGCATTCTAACAGAAAAAGAAAACGTTTGCGTAGGGATTTCCTTGCCCTACAGAAATAAAAATGGCGCTGAAAAAACATTCAACGCCAGACTGCCTTTCGCCTCTTCAGGGCGGCTGAGACAGGGTTTGCGGGGCGTTTAGCCCCGCCGCGTTCTCTCCGCATGGCGGAAAAAAACCATCAGTTCGGGGTGAAGCCCATCACCACCCCGCTGAGCCCGGAGATCTGTTGCAGATCGCCCAACTGGCCCTTCAGCTTGTCTTTTGACGCATCCGGGCCGACGAGGATACGGGTAATTTTACCCTGTACCGGCGTCGAAGGCGACGTATAGACTTTGAAGCCCGATGCCCGTAGTTTACCGACGATCTCGTTCACCTTATCGGCGTTCTTCAACGCGCCCAGCTGGACCACATAGGCCTTGCCGGTCGGTGCCGGCAGGGCCGCCTGCTGCTGCGGTGGTTGCTGCTGCTGAGGCTTAGCCGGCGGAGGGGTAGGCGTAGCAGCCTGCTGTTGCGGCTTCGGCTGCGGCTTCGGCTGGGGTTTAGGCTGCGGTTTCGCGGCAACCACCGGCTCCTGAACGTCATCGAAGCTGTTGCTGTTCACCGGGATACGCGACGGATCTAACGATGGCGCAGCGGCATCGCCAGCCCGCACCTCCTCCGCCGCCCCTTCCGGCGGCTGCGAAGGCAGCGCCTGAGTCGCCGCCGGCAGCATATCAGGTTCATCGCGATCGCCGGGTTTCGGCACCAGCGGGATCGCGGCAAACTCATCCTGATAATGCTTTTTCTGCCCGTCCAGCAGCCCTGGCAGGATAATCACCCCCAGCGCCACCAGCACGATTGTCCCGACTAAACGGTTCTGAAACTTACTCGCCACCGATTCTCCCCGCGTCAATCTCTTCCATTACCTGCGCTACCGTGTGAAATGAACCACACACCAGCACTGTATCTTCCGCTTGAGCGTCAGCCATGGCCGCGCGCCATGCCTGCGCCACGCTGCTATAGACTGTGCCGCCACGCAAATGTTCCACCAGCTGCTCCGCCGTCGCCCCGCGCGGACCCTCCAGCGGCGCGCAGTACCAGACGTCAACTTCCGGCGTCAGATTGGCCAGCGTACCGGCGATGTCCTTATCATGCAGCATACCAATAACCGCCAGCACGCGTCCCGTTTTCGCTAACGTTTTGAGACGCCCGGCGAGATAAGCCGCCGCGTGCGGGTTATGCGCCACATCGAGGATCACCCGCGGGGCGTCGCTGATAATCTGAAAGCGTCCCGGCAGCATCGCGTCGCGGATCCCCGCGCGCAGGATAGCGTCATCCACGGCAAGGCCGCTGGCGCGCAGCGCCGCCACGGCCGTGGCGGCATTCGGCAACGGCACCTGAGGCAGCGGCAGGCGGCTTAACGCCCCGCCCGCGTCGCGGAAGGACCATGTCTCGCCTTCCACCTCATAGCGCCAGTCGACGCCGCGGCGCTGGAGCAGCGCGCCCTTCTCGCGCGCCACTTCAGCAATGGTATGCGGCATATCCGGCTCCCCTACCACCGCCGGTTTACCGGCACGGAAGATACCGGCTTTCTCCCGGCCGATACTGTCGCGATCCGGTCCCAGCCAGTCGGTATGATCGAGGGCGATGCTGGTGACCACGGCGACGTCGGCATCCACGATATTGGTGGCGTCGAGACGGCCGCCGAGGCCCACCTCCAGGATCACCACATCCAGCTGCGCCTGCTTAAACAACCATAGCGCAGAGAGCGTGCCGTACTCAAAATAGGTCAGCGAGATGTCGCCCCGCGCCGCTTCAATCTCCGCAAACGAGGCCGTATGCGCTGCCTCCGGCAGTTCCGCGCCCTGAATGCGCACGCGTTCGGTGTAGCGCACCAGATGCGGAGAGCTGTAGACACCCACTTTATAGCCCGCCGCCATCAGGACCGTTTCCAGCGTGCGGCAGGTGGTGCCTTTGCCATTGGTGCCCGCGACCGTAAAGACGAACGGCGCCGGTTTGACGATATCCATCTGCCGCGCGACCTCGCTGACGCGCGCCAGCCCCAGGTCGATGGTTTTACTGTGCAGATGTTCCAGATAAGAAAGCCACGTAGCCAGGGGCGACGTGGCCTGAGGAATAGGATCTTTTTCCATGATGCCCGCAAGAATTGACGGTTAACGCGTTTGAATAAAAAAGGGCAGCGCCGCCAGGCCCTGCCCTCTGCTTTATCAGGCCTCGGGTTCCTGATCCGGTGCCGGCGGCACCACCACGCCTTCATGAGGCGTTTCCGAAGCGGCAACCGGCGCCGGCAGGTTCATCAGCTTCGCCAGAATGCTG
Source organism: Klebsiella sp. JB_Kp042 (assembly GCF_040065275.1). Lineage (NCBI taxonomy): Bacteria > Pseudomonadati > Pseudomonadota > Gammaproteobacteria > Enterobacterales > Enterobacteriaceae > Klebsiella > Klebsiella sp. JB_Kp042. Next base: position 29,995 of record NZ_JBEAJL010000115.1, on the reverse strand, counting down.
GCCAGCTTGAGACGCATTTCCGGACGGCGAACGATCATATCGATCGCCCCTTTTTCAATCAGGAACTCACTGCGCTGGAATCCCGGCGGCAGCTTCTCACGTACGGTCTGCTCAATGACGCGAGGACCGGCAAAGCCGATCAGCGCTTTCGGCTCGGCAATGTTCAGGTCGCCCAGCATCGCAAAGCTCGCCGATACGCCGCCCATGGTCGGGTCGGTCAGCACAGAGATGTACGGTAATCCGCGCTCCTGCATTTTTGCCAGTGCCGCGGAGGTTTTCGCCATCTGCATCAGCGACATCAGCGCTTCCTGCATACGGGCGCCACCGGAGGCGGAGAAGCAGATCAGCGGGCAGTTATCTTCCAGCGCCTGCTCCACCGCGCGCACAAAGCGTGCGCCAACGACGGAACCCATCGATCCCCCCATAAAGGAGAATTCAAAGGCCGCGGCCACCACCGGCATCGCGTAGAGCGTACCTTTCATCACCACCAGCGCGTCTTTTTCGCCCGTCTCTTTTTGAGCGGACGCCAGGCGGTCTTTGTATTTTTTTGAATCGCGGAACTTCAGCACATCTTTTGGCTCAAGTTCGCTACCCAGTTCCACCAGGGAACCTTCATCCAACAGGCTATGCAGGCGATTACGCGCCGACATGCGCATATGGTGATCGCACTTAGGACAAACCTCCAGGTTGCGCTCCAGCTCGGCGCGGTAGAGTACCTGACCGCAGCTGTCGCACTTGGTCCATACACCCTCAGGAATGCTCGCCTTGCGGGTGGGAGTGATGTTGCTTTTAATTCGTTCAATCCAGCTCATTGATAACCTTTCTGCCTGAACCTGGTCGATGCCAGTTTTGTCGTAAGGGGCGCATAATGCCATTTTTGCCTCTTACAGACCATGAATGTTGCACATTAAATCATATCATCCCGGAACATGGGATAAAAAAGTGGTCAAACCGCTGCGCGTGACGCTCGTGCACCGTCACGCGCAACGCAGGCTAAACTACTTCGCCTGCTTCGCCGCCGCCCGCTTATGGCGAATAATCTCAATCACGCCCGGCAGGACGGAAAGCACGATGATCGCCACGATCAGCAGCTTCAGGTTCTCCTGCACCACCGGCAGATCGCCAAACAGATAGCCGGCGTAGGTGAACAGCAGCACCCACAGCAGCGCCCCGACGACGTTATAGGCCGCAAAATGACGATAGGACATATGCCCCATTCCCGCCACAAACGGCGCGAAGGTTCGGACTATCGGCACAAAGCGCGCCAGGATAATGGTTTTTCCGCCGTGACGTTCGTAGAAGCTATGGGTTTTATCCAGATAGCTGCGACGGAAAATCTTCGAGTTCGGGTTGCTGAACAGCTTTTCGCCGAAAAGCCGGCCAATGGTGTAGTTGACCGCATCGCCGACGATAGCCGCGATGACCATCAGCAATACCATCAGGTGGACATTCAGATCGTTGGTGGGCAGGGCCGAGAGCGCGCCCGCGACGAACAGCAGGGAATCCCCCGGCAGGAACGGCGTTACCACCAGCCCGGTTTCGCAGAACAGAATCAAAAACAGAATGGCATAAACCCAGACGCCATACTGGGCGACCAGCTCGGCCAGGTGCACATCAATATGCAGGATGAAATCAATTAAAAAGTGAATCAAGTCCATGTTTGTCTTTACCCTTAATGACCCTATTAGTCCGCCAGAAACAGCGGGCCCATTGGCAGCACCGGTAAATCATAATGGGCCGGGTAATCCACCGACACCAGATACAACCCTTCCGCTTTTGCCGTTGCCGCAGCGAGCGTCCTGTCTTTTGCTGCCAGCAGTTCTGCCATCCAGCTCTCCGGCTGGTTTCCGGCCCCGATTTCCATCAGGCTGCCCACAATATTCCTGACCATATGATGTACAAAGGCATTCGCTTTGATATCCACCACCACATAAGCGCCGTAGCGGGTAACGTTAATATGCATCACGTTGCGCCACGGGGTACGCGACTGGCACTGCACCGCGCGAAACGAGGTAAAGTCATTCTCCCCCAGCAGACACTGTGCGGCACGCTGCATGCGCGCGGCGTCGAGCGGCTGGTGAAAATGCGTGACGCCCTGACTTAATACCGCCGGACGCAGGCGATGATTATAGATGACGTAACGATAGCGGCGCGCCGTGGCGCTGAACCGGGCGTGAAAATCCGCCGGGACATGTTTGACCCAACGCACCGCGATGTCACCAGGTAAATTCGCATTTACCCCCAACGTCCAGGCGGCATCTTTACGCTGCGCCCGGGTTTCGAAATGCACCACCTGGCCGGTGCCATGGACACCGGCGTCGGTGCGGCCGGCGCAAAAGACGGTAATGGGTTCGTTCGCCACCTGCGAGAGCGCCTTTTCCAGCTTCTCCTGCACGCTGCGTACTTCGTTTTGCCGCTGCCAGCCGTAATATTTGCTACCGTCGTACTCGATGCCCAGCGCGATTTTACAGACCGGCTGTTGCTCCATCTCAGACATCAGTACAGGTACTCCTCAATCAGCTTCTCGGCGATCTTCACCGCCATCAGCGCGCCGCCGAAGCGGACGTTATCCGCCACCGACCAGAACTGGACTTGCTCCGGCATACCGTAATCATTATGCACGCAGCCGATGGAGAGACGGGCGTTGCCGGAGGCGTCGCCAACCTGAGTGGGGAATTCGCCCTCTTCAGAAAGTTCGATCTCCTCGCCGCGGGTAAAGGCGTCACGCGCCTCTTCCGCCGCCAGCGGACGCATCGCTTCAAAGTTCACCATCTGCGCATGGCCGTAGAAGACCGGCGACTGGACGACGCTGGCGGAGATCATCAGCCCGTCATCCTGAAGAATTTTGCGCGCTTCATCGACGATACGGCGCTCTTCGCGCACGCTACCTTCACGATCCGGCAGCAGCGGCAGCATGTTGAAGGCCAGCTGGCGGCCAAAGAAATCGTCTTCATCGATGGGGATGCCGTTCAGCAGCTTGGCGCTCTGCCCTGCCAGCGCATCCACCGCTTTTTTCCCCTGCCCTGAGGCGGAGAGCAGGTTAGTGACGCTAATACGCGACAGTCCACCCTGATCGATAAGCGGCTTCAGCGCCGTCAGCAGCTGGCTGGTCAGACTATTGGGCACCGCAATCAGATTGCGGTTGCGGTAATCGCCTAACACGAACGGGTTCACGTCCGGCACCACCAGCGGTACGTCCGGCTCCAGCGCAAACAGGCCGCTGAGATCGATAACCAGACATCCGGCGTTTGTCGCATCTTCGACATACGCTGCGCTGGCTTCGACGCCTGCGGCAAAGAAAGCCAGCTGGGCCTGGGTCCAGTCAAACTCGGCGGCGTCCTTGACGATCACCGACTTGCCACCAAAACGCAGATGTTCGCCCGCGCTTTCATTGCGCGCCAGAGCAAAAATCTCCCCCACCGGGAACTGGCGTTCAGCGAGAGTTTCGAGCAGGGCTTCGCCTACGGCGCCCGTTGCGCCCAGTACGGCAATATTCCAGCCTTCAGACATGGTGGTTTACTCCAGAAATAAAGCGGCCCTGCCGGAGTATCCGGCAGGGGCATTAAGAAGACATTAACGAACAGGATGATGCACGGCGTTAAAACCGAGCTGGCGCAACAGCGTCGCCGCCTGCTCATCGCTGCACTGCACGTACAGCGAAGACCATTCGCGACGTTCCTGATAATTTTTACGCAGCTTGTCGAATTCACCGGCGACGCCCGCCACCTTCCGCAGCGGCGCATCATCGCGGCGCACATCATACACCAAATGAACCAGTCTTTTCAGCGTCGGCTGATCGAGCGGGCCATGCAGGGTGATGCGGCCAAACTCCGGGGCCGGCAGCAGGGTATCCAGCGCCACCTGCTGCGGATGACCGATAAAGGCGCTATAGGCTTCGAATACCTGCGTCGTCCCGCGCGCCTTCCCTTCAAGGGTGTAGCCGGCGATATGCGCCGTGCCGATATCCACCCGCTTGAGAAGCGCTATGTTGAGATCCGGCTCCGGCTCCCAAACGTCCAGCACCACGCTCAGGGACTGACCGGCTTCCAGGCGTTTCAGCAACGCGGCGTTATCCACCACCGGCCCGCGGCAGGCGTTGATCAAAATCGTTCCGGGCTTCAGGCGGCTAATCAGCGCCTCATCCGCCAGATGCAACGTTTTATATTGTCCTTCTTTATACAGCGGGGTATGGAAGGTGAGGACATCGGCCTGCTGGACCAGATCGTCAAGGGAGCGGAAGTCGCCTTCGTCGCCGCGGTCAGCGCGCGGCGGATCGCAGAGCAGAGTTTTGATGCCCAGCGCCTCCAGACGCTTTTGCAGCCGCCCGCCGACGTTACCGACGCCGACAATCCCGACGGTGCGATCGCGCAGCGCGAAGCCGTCACGTTCGGCCAGCATCAGCAGCGATGAAAAGACATACTCCACCACCGCAATGGCGTTGCAGCCTGGCGCCGCGGAGAAACCAATCCCCGCCTGCTGCAGCCACGCCTGATCGACATGATCGGTGCCTGCGGTCGCGGTGCCGACGAACCTGATGGCCTTGCCGGCAAGCAATGCTTCATTGACCCGGGTGACCGAGCGCACCATTAAGGCATCCGCATCGGTCAGGGCATCGGCCGGGACCGGGCGGCCCGGGATCGCCTGCACGTCGCCTAAACGGCTAAAAAGCTCACGGGCATAGGGCATATTTTCATCAACGAGGATTTTCACAGTTCAGTACCTGTCTGAGAACGAGAGTTAACCGGGGAAGTGTGCCATAATCTGGCCGCCAGGCATACTCATCACCTGGTTCCAGCACCGCGATATCGAAAGGATGAATCATGACGCACCCCCTTGCAGATATGCCAGACCGTCCTCCAGGGCGAGGCCCATCAGGCACTGCCGCCACCGGCGAATCTTCGCTTTCCATGCAGCAACGCACCGTCCTGGAGCGACTGATCACGCGCCTGGTGGCGCTGACCTCGCAGCAGAATGCGGAAGTGTGGGCCTGCGTCAAACATGACCTCGGACTGAAAGGCGACACGCCCCTGCTGGCCCGCCATTTCAGCGCCGCCGAGGCCAGTCTCAACCAGCGCCTGGCCGCCGCGCAGGACAATCATCATCATCGCCAGACCCTGGCGCAGCTCAGCGATCTGCTCGGCCAGGGCAATAACCGCCAGGCGGTGAGCGATTATATTCGTCAGCATTATGGGCAAACGGCGCTGCATGCCCTCAGCCAGTCGCAACTGGAGAACATTCTGCATCTGCTGCAGCGCGGTCAGCTGTCGATCCCGCAGCCGCAGCAGCGCCCGCCGACCCTTCGTCCACTGCTGCCGGCCGAGCACAACACGCTCAATCAGCTGGTGACTAAGTTGGCGGCCGCCACCGGCGAACCAAGCAAACTGATTTGGCAGTCCATGCTGGAACTTTGCGGCGTCAAGTCCGGGGAGCTGATCCCGGCGACGCACTTCACGCCGCTTTCGTACTGGCTGCAGGCGCGGCAGACGCTCAGCGCGCAAAGCGCGCCCACGCTTACCTCGCTGCAGGGGGCGCTCAAGCAGCCGCTGGAGGCCGCGGAGTGGCAGAAGATTGTCGACTTTGCCCGTCGCAACTGGCAGGTCACGCCGCAGACCACGCTGAGTCCGGCGCAGATCCTGGCGCTGCTGAATAAGGTGTTTGTGCTGCGGGTAGCCCGCGCCCAGGAGACGCTGGCGATCCCGCAGGAGGAGCCCGCGACCCGGCGGACATGGGCCGCTAAGCCCTGGCAGCTGGCGCTGGGCGCGGTTGTCCTGCTCCTGGTGCTGTGGCTCCTGCTGTAGCCCAGCAGGCACTGGCGGCGTTCACTGCACCCTTTGATGCCAAACGCCGCAGTGTTTACTACGGCGATTTCTGGCCTGACAACAACCTAGCGGCGAAATGAGATGAGGGTGACGAGGATCCCCAGCGCCGCGCAGAGGGCGCCGGCAAGGAATACCGACGAGTAGCCCAGCGAAGTGGCCAGCAGACCGGTCAGCGGCCCGGTCAGGCCATAAGAGATATCCTGAAAGGCCGCATAGCCGCCGAGCGCAGTGCCGCGCACCTGCGCCGGGACGCGCTTCACCACCTCCACGCCAAGCGACGGGAAAATAAGCGAACAGCCGCATCCGGTCAGCGCCGCGCCGGCCAGCGCCACCCAGACGCCGGGCGCCAGCCCCAGCAGCGTCAGACCGACCGCCTCTATCAGCAGCGAGACCATCGCCACTTTAACGCCGCCAAACCGATCCGGCATCCAGCCAAACAGCACCCGCATCAGCACAAAGGCGCCGCCAAACGCCGTCAGGGTAAATCCGGCCATCGGCCAGTTCTGACTGGCAAAATAGAGAGAGACGAAGGTGCCGATCGCCGCAAAGCCGACGCCCTGTAGGCCCAGGCCAATACCCGGCCGCCAGATCATGCCGATGACGCTCCACAGTGAAGGCCGCTCGCCGCCGTGCGCCGCCACTTTGCGCACCGTGCCGTTGATGAGCAAGGCGACAAGCGGTAGTCCCATGGTGACGCAGGCCAGGACCGCCACGCCAAAGTGGCTGTAAATTAACAATCCCAGCGGGGCGCCCACCGCCAGCGAGCCGTACATCGCCATGCCGTTCCATGACATCACTTTGCCGGAGCGGGCCGGCCCCACCAGCCCCATCCCCCAGCTCAGGTTGCCGGTCAGCAGCTGGCTTTCGCCAAACCCGAGGATCAGGCGGCCCAGCAGCAACAGGCCCAGCTTCGCGAACACCGGCAGCGGCAGCAGCGCAGCGGCCAGCCAGGCCGCGCCGGCCAGGGCGCAGGCCAGCATCCCTTGCAGGACGGAGCGTTTGGCGCCGTACTGGTCTGCCAGGCGCCCGGCGTAGCCGCGGGTAAGAACGGTGGCGAGGAACTGGATCCCCACCGCTACGCCGACCATGGTGTTACCCAATCCCAGCTCCTGATGGACAAACAGCGGGATCACCGGCAGCGGCAAACCGACGGTCATATAGGTCAAAAAGACGGCGAGCGTAATGCGAAAAAGCGAAAAATTCGCGGAAGAATGAGATGTTGTTTCAGTGACTGCGGACATGCATTACTCCAGATTCGCAGAGTAAGGCGAGCAAAGCGACACGCCCCCTCCACCTGACTATCAGGGTTAAGGCGCGTTGGTTGACGTTAAACGCTTACGCATTAGTGGAGAGACTAATGGATCCGCCAGCAGTGTGCCTGCGGGCTCTTACCCTGTCAAGATGACAAAAAAGGGGAGCCGGTGGCTCCCCTCAGTGCATCGCGTGCCGATTAGGCGTTGTATTTACGCATCACCAGCGTGGCGTTGGTGCCGCCAAAGCCGAAGCTGTTGGACATCACGGTGGTCAGCTTAGCGTCAGTCGGTTTGGTGACGATGTTCAGACCGGCAGCCTGCTCGTCCAGCTCTTCGACGTTGATGCTCGGCGCGATAAAGCCGTGCTCCAGCATCAGCAGGGAGTAGATAGCTTCCTGCACGCCAGCAGCGCCCAGCGAGTGACCGGTCATTGCTTTGGTCGCCGAGATAGCCGGGCTGTTGTCGCCGAACACTTCGCGGATCGCGCCCAGCTCTTTCACGTCGCCGACCGGCGTGGAAGTACCGTGGGAGTTCAGGTAGTCGATCGGGGTATCAACGCCGTGCATCGCCATCTGCATGCAGCGCACAGCGCCTTCACCGGATGGGGCTACCATGTCTGCGCCATCGGAGGTTGCGCCGTAGCCGACGATTTCCGCATAGATGTGCGCGCCGCGCGCCAGGGCGTGTTCCAGCTCTTCCACCACGACCATACCGCCGCCGCCGGCGATAACGAAGCCGTCACGGTTGGCGTCATAGGTGCGGGAGGCTTTTTCCGGCGTGTCGTTGTATTTGGTGGACAGCGCGCCCATGGCGTCGAACTCGCAGGCCATTTCCCAGCACAGCTCTTCGCCGCCGCCGGCAAAGACGATATCCTGTTTGCCCAGCTGGATCTGCTCTACCGCGTTACCGATGCAGTGTGCGGAAGTGGCGCAGGCGGAGCTGATGGAGTAGTTAACGCCGTGGATTTTAAACGGCGTGGCGAGGCAGGCGGAAACGCCGGAAGCCATCGCTTTGGTGACCACATACGGACCCACGGCTTTCAGACCACGCGGGCTGCGCATGGCATCGGCGCCGAAGACCTGGAATTTCGGGGAGCCGCCGCCGGAGCCTGCGATCAGGCCGACACGCGGGTTATTCTGGTATGCTTCCGGCGCCAGACCTGCGTCGGCAACGGCCTGTTCCATGGACAGGTAAGCATAGATGGAGGCGTCGCTCATGAAGCGCACTACTTTGCGGTCAATGAGGCCAGTGGTATCCAGTTTGACGTTGCCCCATACGTGGCTGCGCATCCCTGAATCTTTCAGCTCCTGAGAGAAAGTGATCCCTGAACGTCCTTCACGCAGAGATGCCAGGACTTCCTGCTGGTTATTACCGATGCTGGAAACGATGCCCAAGCCAGTAATCACTGCACGTTTCATTAAATACCTCTGTAAGTCGCACTATTTTAAGTTTCGTGTCGCACGATAGCGTACACTTGTACGCCGAACAAGTCCGATCAGACATTTTGTGTATAAATTTGCGCCCTCAGGCACACATCGCTAAGATCGCGCTACGCCTTGTGATTCGAGTAACTTACGTGAAACAAAACGCTATACAACCCGCCAACCTGGAATTCAATGCTGAGGGTACACCTGTTTCCCGAGATTTTGACGATGTTTACTTTTCCAATGACAACGGTCTGGAAGAGACACGCTACGTCTTTCTCGGCGGAAATCATCTGCCGGAGCGCTTCTCCAGCCACCCTCGCCCGCTGTTGATCGTCGCGGAGAGCGGCTTCGGCACCGGGCTCAATTTCCTCACCCTCTGGCAGGCGTTTGACGTTTTTGTTCGCGATAACCCGGACGTTACCCTGCAAAGGTTACATTTCATCAGTTTTGAGAAATATCCGCTGAAGGCGGAAGATCTCCGCCTGGCGCACCAGCGCTGGCCAGAGTTGGCCCCATGGGCGGAACAGCTGCAGGCGCAATGGCCTTCGGCCTTCGCCGGATGCCATCGTCTGCTGCTCGACGGCGGACGGGTCACGCTCGATCTGTGGTTTGGCGATATCAACGAGCTGACCAGAGAGCTGGATGATTCGCTGAATCAGCAGGTGGACGCCTGGTTTCTCGACGGCTTTGCCCCGGCGAAAAATCCCGACATGTGGACCCAGGATCTGTTCAATGCCATGGCGCGCCTGGCGCGTCCTGGCGGGACGCTGGCCACTTTTACCTCCGCCGGTTTTGTCCGCCGCGGCCTGCAGGAAGCCGGGTTCACCCTGCGTAAAACCAAAGGCTTCGGCCGCAAACGGGAGATGCTGACCGGCGAGATGGCGCAAACGCTGACCTTTCCGGCGCGCGCGCCCTGGTTCGCCCGCCCCGGGAGCGAGGCCCGCGAGGCGGCCATCGTCGGCGGCGGTATCGCCAGCGCCCTGCTCTCCCTGGCGCTGCTGCGTCGCGGCTGGCAGGTGACCCTTTACTGTGCGGACGACGCCCCGGCGCAGGGCGCCTCCGGTAATCGCCAGGGCGCGCTCTACCCGCTGTTAAGCCAGCACGATCCGGCGCTGGCGCGCTTTTTCCCGGCCGCCTTTACCTTCGCCCGCCGCACCTACGACGCGCTGCCGGTGCTGTTCGATCATCAATGGTGCGGGGTCACCCAGCTTGGCTGGGATGAAAAAAGCGCACACAAAATCAATCAGATGCTGGCCCTGGAGCTGCCCCCTGATATCGCCTGCGCGGTGACGGCGGAGCAGGCTGCGGAGCTGACCGGCGTCGAGACCGGCTGCGGCGGCATAACCTATCCGGCCGGCGGTTGGCTGTGCCCGCAGCAGCTCACCGCCGAGCTGCTGGCGCTGGCGGCGACTCGCGGACTGCACGTGCATTATGGTTATCAGGTCGAGACGTTGAGCGCGGAGGGCGATGGCTGGCTGCTCAACCAGCAGCGCTATCATCAGGCGGTCGTGCTGGCCAACGGCCACCGCATATCGGATTTTGCGCAAACCGCGCCGTTGCCGGTCTACCCCGTTGGCGGCCAGGTCAGCCATATACCCACCACCCCACGGCTTTCCGCCCTGCGCCAGGTGCTGTGCTACGACGGCTACCTGACGCCGCAGAATCCGCAAAATCAGCAGCACTGCATTGGCGCCAGCTACCATCGCGGCAAAACCGACACCACCTTCAGCGAAGAAGATCAGCAGCACAACCGGCAACGGCTGATCGACTGCTTCCCGGGCGCGGAGTGGCCGCAGGACGTGGATATTAGCGCCAGTGACGCCCGCTGCGGCGTGCGCTGCGCCACCCGCGATCATCTGCCGATGGTCGGCAACGTGCCGGACTATGCGGCGACATTGACGCAATACGCCAGCCTCCACGAACGGCAGGATAACGCCGGTAGCGCGCCGGTCTTTCATAACCTGTTTATGCTTGGCGCCCTCGGATCGCGAGGCATTTGCACCGCGCCGTTAAGCGCTGAGCTGCTGGCGGCGCAGATGAGCGCTGAACCGCTGCCGCTGGATAGCGGCACCCTGGCGGCGCTGAATCCGAATCGGCTATGGGTGAGAAAACTGCTGAAGGGAAAAGCGGTGAAGTAACAGCGCAAGGGGAGAAAAATCCTGGGAAGCGCGACATTCCCGGCCTCATCCGGGCGACCAACGCGGTAGCCCGGCGAAGCACAGCGCAAACAGGGTAAATCCTGGTTGCGCCGTTAGCGTGTCGGATGGCGCTACGCTTATCCGACCTACATCATGGATCAGGCCTGATTTTTCGCCTGCTGATACAGGTTTTCCCACATGCCCTGCACCAGAATTTGGTCCGGCGGCGACAGTTCGCCAGCGCCGATGGCTTTCTCCAGGCTATGGCTGACTTTGCTGTGTACCGCTTCCGCTGAATGTTCGCCCTCACCTTCCAGCTCAGCCACCGCCAGCGTCAGGTGGCCGCGCAGATAACCGCCGGCAAACAGTTCATCATCACTGGCGTGGTCTACCATGTTGTCAATCAGCGCCAGAATGCGTGATTCAAACTCCGCGATCATCATCTTACCTCTTGTCATGTAATGTGTGGCCTTAGTGCAGGTCTTCCGGCCACGGAAAGTGTTCTGCCGTCAATGGCGGCGTTTGATAATAGTGTTGTAATGCGCGAATAAGACGCGCCGGACGTTCGGGGATCCCTTGTTCAAGCAGAGTCATCACCCGGGCATGTACCCGGCGCTGAAAGGCGATGCGATCGGGTTCAACGTCACCTTCCAGATTGTCGCAGCTGACGTTAAACGGAAATCCCGCCGCCACGCAGAACAGCCACTCCAGGGCCTGCGGTTTCACCTCCACGTCCTCAAACTGGCTTTGGGTCATCGCATCGCGGCCGTCCGGACAGTACCAGTAGCCAAAATCCACCAGCTCGCGGCGGGCTTTGCCGGCGATGCACCAGTGGGAGATCTCGTGCAGAGCGCTGGCAAAAAAACCGTGCGCGAAGACGATACGGTGATATGGCGTGTCATCGTCCGCCGGGAGGTAAATCGGCTCATCGTCGCCTTTCACCAGGCGAGTATTAAAATCTGCGGCAAAGCAGCTGTTGAAGAGGTCAATAAGCTGCTGATAATGGTGTTGCTGTTGCATTAATGAATTCCCAACCACTGCAAAATCTCAGCCCCGTGGCTGTCGTAGAGAAGTTTCGCGCTCATCACCGCCGAAACGATAACGATCATCGGTCGGATCAGCGATTGCCCTTTGCTCAGCACCAGCCGGGAGCCGGCGCGGGCGCCAATAAACTGGCCGGCCATCATCACAAAGCCGGTAGCCCAGATAACCTTTCCGCCGATAATAAACAGCAGCAGGCCGCCGACGTTCGAGGTGGCGTTGAGCAGTTTGGCGTGGGCCGTCGACTTCGCCAGGTTAAACCCGGCCAGGGTGACAAACGCCAGCGCATAAAACGAACCGGCGCCGGGGCCGAAAAAGCCATCGTAAAACCCGACGCTGCCGCCGGCGACCAGCGCAAACGGCAGGCCGTAGAGCCGACGCTGTCGGTCCGCTTCGCCCAGTTTCGGCATCAGCAGAAAATAGAGACCGATGCCGATCACCAGCAATGGCAGGATCTGCTTAAGAATATCGGACTGCACGTGCTGAACCAGCAGCGCGCCGGCGGTTGAACCGATAAAGGTCATCAGAATATTCAGCTTCTGATCGGCGAGATTGACCACCTTGCGGCGGACAAAATAGAGGGTCGCCGACAGCGATCCGCCGCAGGCCTGCAGCTTATTGGTCGCCAGCGCCTGGGCCGGCGGCATACCGGCGGCCATTAGCGCCGGCACGGTCAGTAAGCCCCCGCCCCCGGCCAGTGAGTCAATAAAACCGGCCAGGATGGCGACAAAGAAAAGCACCACCAGCACCAGCGGCGATACGGAAAACAACTCGATAAAACTATCCATTACAGCACATGCTCATCCAGTAGCGCCTGGCAGGAAGGCGGCAACGGCGGCGGCGTCTTCTTCACAGGTGGGGTAGACCCGGGTTTAGGTGGCTCGAACCAGCTCTGCAGCTCCGCACCGCAGCCATCGCCGGCCGGCGGCGGCGCCTGATCTTCGCACTCCAGGCTGCCCGCCGGGCAGCGCAGACGGACGTGCATATGGGCGCGATGCTGGAACCAGGGACGAACTTTGCGCAGCCACTGGCGGTCGTTGCCCGCATCCAGACACAGCTGCTGTTTAATCGCCGGGTTGACGAAGATGCGGGTCACTTCGCTATCTTCCGCCGCCAGCTTGATCAGCTGGCTGATTTGCGGACTCCACAGCGACGGCACCACGCGTTTGCCATCGCTGGCGACCAGATCCAGGGCCTGCGGCTTCAGCAACTGGGACGAAGTCCAGCGCGTCTGCGGCAGCTGGAGGAAGATATCGACATCGAGGCCCGTCTGATGGCTGGCGTGGCCGCCGTTAAAGCGGCCGCCTGCCGGCATCCCCATGTCGCCAATCAGCACGGTCCCCATGCCTTTATTGTGCACCTGATTGCTCAGGCGCTGAATAAACTGAACCAGATCCGGATGACCGAAGTAGCGACGCTGATCGGTACGCATCACCTGATAGCCGGCGGCGTTCAGCGGCAGCGCCTCGGCGCCAACGATACAGCCATTGGAGAACGCGCCAATCGACTGCGCGCTGCCGCCGATTGGCTGAGATATCTTCTGCCATGGCGTGGCGGCCAGGCTGCCGGCGCTGACCAGCAGCGCCAGCAGGGCGATAACGGTGTTTTTCATGGTTACCAGCGTGGAATTGTCGTCGTCACGTCGCCATTCTGCGCGCGCTGACGCATAAAGTGATCCATTAAGACAATCGCCAGCATCGCCTCAGCGATCGGTACGGCGCGTATGCCGACGCACGGATCGTGACGCCCTTTGGTGATCATCTCCACCTCTTCGCCAAAGCGGTTAATGGTATGACCGGGAACGGTAATACTGGAGGTCGGCTTCAGCGCGATGTTGGCAACGATCTGCTGACCGCTGCTGATGCCGCCAAGAATGCCGCCGGCGTGGTTGCTCTGGAATCCGGCTTTGGTGATCTCATCGCGGTTTTCGCTGCCGCGCAGCTTCACCACGTCGAAACCGTCGCCAATCTCCACGCCTTTCACGGCGTTGATGCTCATCAGCGCGTGGGCGATATCGGCGTCAAGGCGGTCAAAGACCGGCTCGCCAAGGCCCGGCGGTACGCCGTCGGCGACGACGGTCACTTTGGCGCCAATGGAGTCGCCCTCTTTTTTCAGACCGCGCATCAGTTCATCGAGAGCGTCGATTTTCTCCGGGTCCGGGCAGAAGAAAGGATTCTGTTCAACCTGATCCCAGTCTTTAATGGCCAGCGGAATGTCGCCCATCTGCGTCAGGCAGCCGCGAATGACGATGCCGAACTTCGCGGCGAGGAATTTTTTGGCAATCGCCCCGGCCGCCACGCGCATCGCGGTTTCGCGGGCGGAGGAGCGACCGCCGCCGCGATAGTCGCGCAGACCATACTTTTGTTCGTAGGTGTAATCCGCATGGCCAGGACGGAACAGATCTTTGATCGCGCCGTAATCCTGCGAGCGCTGATCGGTGTTCTCAATCAGCAGCCCGATACTGGTCCCGGTGGTGACGCCTTCGAAGACGCCGGAGAGGATTTTGACCTGATCCGGCTCGCGACGCTGCGTGGTGTAACGCGAGGTACCCGGGCGACGACGATCGAGGTCGTGCTGCAGATCGGCTTCGGTCAGCGGAATGCCCGGCGGCACGCCGTCAACGATGCAGCCCAGCGCCAGGCCGTGCGACTCGCCGAAGGTGGTGACGCGAAAGAGTTGTCCAATTGTATTTCCTGCCATCACGGCTCCATTCTTTGTCGTTATGTTGGCGTGTTGTTTTTTTTAGTCTTTATAAATACCGAAGTGCGCGCGAGCGTCAATCAGCTGCTGTTTGGTCAGCATAAAAACGCCGTCGCCGCCGTTATCAAACTCAAGCCAGGTAAACGGCACGTCCGGATACTGCTCCATCAGATGTACCATGCTGTTACCGACTTCACAAATCAGAATCCCGTCGTCGCTGAGATAATCCGGCGCATTGCCGAGGATGCGGCGCGTCAGCTTCAGGCCATCGCTTCCGGAGGCCAGACCCAGAACCGGCTCATGCTCATACTCTTCCGGCAGATCGGCCATGTCCTCTTCATCGACATACGGCGGATTAGTGACGATCAGATCGTACTGTAGCTTCGGCAGGTCGCGGAACAGGTCGGAACGGATCGGCGTCACATGATGGATCAGGCCATGGGATTCCACATTGTGCTCGGCGACGGCCAGCGCGTCCGGGGAGATATCCACGGCGTCGACTTCAGCTTCCGGGAAGGCATAGGCGCAGGCAATGGCGATGCAGCCGCTGCCGGTGCACATATCAAGGATATGCTGCGGCTTATGGGTAATCAGCCCGGCAAACTGGTTATTGATCAGTTCGCCGATCGGGGAGCGCGGCACCAGCACTCGCTCATCGACGTAAAACTCATGGCCGCAGAACCACGCTTTGTTGGTCAGATAGGCGACGGGAATACGCTCGTTCACGCGGCGAATCACCCGCTCTACAATGCGGTGTTTCTCGCTGGAGGTCAGGCGCGCAGTGCGCATATCTTCCGGAATATCCAGCGGCAGATACAGCGAAGGCAGCACCAGCTGTACCGCCTCGTCCCATGGGTTGTCAGTCCCGTGACCGTACCAGATATTAGCAGCGCTGAAACGGCTTACCGCCCAGCGCAGCATGTCCTGAATGGTATGCAGCTCATTGACTGCCTCATCAACAAAAATTTTATCCACGACATCCTCCAGGGCACACTCTGCTATAAATTCGGCGGCTAGTGTGCCATGAAGACGGCGATAAATCAGCATTCTTGCGTGGGGTGGCGGGGGAAAAAACAGGTTTTCCTTGCCCGAAGGGATATTGAGTCGGGTAAACTAGCGCAAAGTATTAATGAGGGCGGACAATGAAAAAGAAGACATCGCTTAGCGAGGAGGATCAGGCGCTGTTCCGTCAGCTGATGACCGGCACGCGGAAGATCAAACAGGACACCATCGTTCACCGCCCGCAGCGCAAGAAAATCACCGAGGTTGCCCCTAAGCGTCTGCTGCAGGAACAGGCCGACAACAGCCACTATTTTTCCGATGAGTTTCAGCCGTTACTGAATACCGAAGGCTCGACAAAATATGTCCGCGCCGACGTCAGCCATTTTGAGCTGAAAAAGCTGCGCCGTGGGGATTATTCGCCGGAACTGTTTCTCGATCTGCATGGGCTCACCCAGCAGCAGGCCAAACAGGAACTGGGCGCGCTGATTGCCGCCTGCCGCCGCGAGCATGTGTTTTGCGCCTGCGTGATGCACGGGCACGGTAAGCACATTCTCAAACAGCAAACCCCGCTGTGGCTGGCGCAGCATCCGCACATCATGGCTTTTCATCAGGCGCCAAAAGAGTACGGCGGTGACGCCGCACTGCTGATTCTGATTGAGGTCGAGGAGTGGCAACCGCCGGAGCTGCCTTGACGGCGAGCTCCGGGGTCGTCAGATGGCGTTGGCCATCTTGAGATTGCAGGGGCTTTTCTGCCAGAGGTATTCACCCTTGCCGTCGGCGTCCAGATTAACGCAGGCGATAGCCGAGGTGGTGAACATCGGGGGCGTTTCCCCCGGGCACAGCTCTGAGACCAGGTACCCCACCAGCGGCAGGTGGGAGACGACCAGCGCCGTCGCCACGCCTTCATTTGCCAGCGCCTGCAGATAGGCGCTCACCATTCCCACATCGCCGCACGGCGTGAGTTCCGGCATCACGTCGACATGTTTCGGCAGGTTCATGCACTCCCCAACAATATCCAGCGTCTGTTCCGCACGCAGATAGGGACTGACAAGAACGCGCTCAATATCCACTTTTTGACCTTTCAGCCAGGTTGCCATCTGACGAGACTCATCACAACCGCATACGGTTAATGGACGAACCGAGTCGCTGGCTGCATCGAGGGCAGCGTCGCCGTGACGCATAATAAAAACTTGCATATTGCACCGCTTTTGTTAACCAGAAGCACCGTAGTTTGGCCTGCGAAGACAATACGCAGGTGACCCGGTGGCCGGGCATTGTGCCTGATCCATTCAACGAATGAAACGCTGTTTTTTACCTCAATGGCGTAAGTATAGTCAATGATTGTTTACAAAACAGCCAATCAACAGCGTCATCCGCAGCCGGATTTACCTTCTTTGACCATAACTTAGGTCATCCGTTCATCCGCTGGCCAAAAGGTGGTCCCCTGTTCGGCCATGCGTAATAAAGTGTCACAGGGTGTAAAACGTGGGCCGTACTGGGCGGCCAGGCGCTGCAGGATCGCGGCAACTTCACCCGCGCCGATAGTATCCATATACCGGAACGGGCCGCCAAGAAATGGCGGAAACCCTATACCAAATACGGCGCCGATATCACCATCGCGCGCGCTACGGATAATCTGCTCATCAAAGCAGCGCGCCGCCTCGTTAAGCATCATCATCACACAGCGCTCCGCCACCTGCTGCGCGGACAACCGCGACTGGGGGCGGTCGATGCCCAGCAGCTGATAGACTGCCGGGTCGGGCCGTTTTTTGCTTTTACGCCCTTTTGTCTCATAAAGATAGAAACCACGATTATTTTTTCTACCTTTGCGATCGTCCTTCAAAATCGCGTCAATGATGTTTGCAGGCGGGCTGAAACGCTCTCCAAAGGCCTTCTCCAGCACGGGAATAATTTTGGTGCCGGTATCGATACCCACTTCATCCAGCAGTTGAATCGGTCCCACCGGGAAGCCGAATTTCACCAGCGCCTTATCAATCACCTCAACCGGTTCTCCCTCCACCAGCAGGCGCATCGCTTCATTTATATAAGGCGCGAGGATGCGGTTCACATAGAAGCCCGCTTTGTCCGCCACCACGATCGGCGTTTTCCCCTGACGTTTAGCCAGTTGCACCACCGTGGCGATGGTCTGCGGATCGGTTCCATTATGCGGGATCACCTCAACCAGCGGCATTTTCTCCACCGGACTGAAAAAGTGCAGGCCGATCACCCGCTCAGGGTGGCTGGCATGGGCGGCTATATCGCCTATCGGTAACGACGAGGTATTCGAGGCAAAGATAGTCTGCGGCCCGCCGTTTTGCTCCACTTCACTGACCATCCGCTGTTTCAGCGCCAGGTCCTCGAATACCGCCTCAATCACCACGTCGCGATGGGTAAAGCCCTGATAGTCGGTTGTGCCTGTGATCAGCGCCAGTTGACGATCGCGCTCGCTGGGGCGCAGTCGACGCTGGCGAACCTGTTTGTTCAGCAGATCCCAGCTGTACTTTAAGGCATGGTTGATCCCGCCCGGCTGAATATCTTTGATTCGCACCGGCAGTCCGCCTTTACAGGCAGTCACATAGGCGATCCCCCCGCCCATCAGGCCGCCGCCCAGGACGGCAACGCTTCTCAGCGGAGCGGGTTCCGCCTCGGCGCCACGGTCTTTTTTCAGATCGGTACTGGCAAAGAAGATCGATCGCAGCGCCTGCGACTGCGGGCTCATCGCCAGTTCGCCAAACGCGCGGGCCTCTTCGGCGTAACCGCTGCTGCAGCCATGGGCCAGACCATTCTCGACGACCTGCAAAATTCGCTTCACCGCCGGGTAGTTGCCCTGGGTCTTGCGCTGCGTTTGCTTGCCGACGTACTGGAATAACAGATGGCGACCCAGGGGGCCCGCCAGCACGCGTTCGCGAACAGGCACCTCGCGGCTGGCCGGGCGCCCCTTCAGCGCCAGCTCCACCGCCGCCTGCAGTAAAATTGTCTGCGGCACCACCTCGTCCACCAGACCGGCCTTCAGCGCCTGGCGCGGCCGTAACTGCCTGCCGGTGAGCATCATATCCAGCGCCGTGCTGACGCCGATCAGCCGCGGTAAACGCTGCGTCCCGCCGGAACCCGGCAGCAGGCCAAGCTGTACCTCCGGCAACCCGAGTCGGGTTTTTTCGTCATCGCTACAAATGCGGCCATGGCAGGCCAGCGCCAGCTCCAGTCCGCCGCCCAGACAAGCGCCATGGATGGCGGCAATGACCGGAATCGACAAGCCATGGATCTCGGCCATAATCTGCTGCCCCTGGCGGGCCAGCGCTTCCGCCTCCTGCGCGCTGCGGCAGCGGGCAATCATGTTGATATCTGCGCCGGCGATAAAGTTATCGGCTTTGGCGGAGATAAATACCACGCCGCGCACCGACTTATCGTCGCGTATCTGGCGTATCAGTCCCCGCACCTGATTGCCGAACTCGGCCTTCAGGGTATTCATTTTTTCACCCGGGGCATCGATGGTAATCACCGCGATGTTGTCCGCACGGACCTCAAGCTTAAAAGCGGAAACCGTATCCATTATTCAGCCTCCACAATCATCGCCGCGCCCAGACCGCCTGCCGCGCAGGCCGTCACCAGACCAAATCCCCCTCCCCGTCGCCGCAGCTCATGCAGCGTCTGGGTGATCATCCGCGCGCCGGTGGCGGCAAAGGGATGACCGTAGGCGATAGAGCCGCCGAGGACGTTAAATTTACTCTCATCCACCTCACCGGTGGCTTGCGCACGCCCCAGCACCTCGCGGGCAAAGCGGTCGCTTGCCAGACACTGAAGATTGGCCAGCGTCTGCGCGGCGAAAGCTTCATGCATATCGATAAGCGTGAGATCCGCCAGCGTCAGGCCAGCGCGCTCCAGCGCCAGCGGCGTGGACCATGCGGGCCCCAGCAGCATATCCTGCCAGACGTCGATGGCGGTAAAGGCATAGCTGCGCAGATAACCCAGCGGCGTCAGACCCAGCTCTTTGGCCCGCGACTCGGTCATCAGGATCACCGCCGCCGCGCCATCCGTCAGCGGCGTGCTGTTGGCGGCGGTAACGGTGCCATGTTTACGGTCGAAGGCCGGGCGTAACTTTTGGTAATCTGCGAGGGTTGAATTTTTACGGATGTTGTTGTCCTGCTCCAGCGGCTGGCGGAAGGGGGGCGCATAGGCGGTCATCACCTCCGCGGACAACTTTCCCTCTTCCCAGGCTTTAGCCGCCAGCTGGTGTGATCGATGCGCCAGCGCATCCTGTTGTCCCCGGCTGATCCCCCAGCTTTTCGCCATCTGTTCGGCGGTATCGCCCATCCGTAAGCCGGTTGAATATTCCGCCACCGCCGGGGGGACCGGTAGCAGGTCGCGCGGCCGCAGGCGGGAAAACAGCTTCAGTTTCTGGCTCAGCGTGCGGGCTTTGTTCGCATCGACCAGCGCGCGGGCCAGCGTTTTGCTGACGCCGACAGGCAGCACAGAGGAGGAATCGGCACCGCCGGCGATACCGGCGCGGATGGTGCCGGCCATCAGGCTTTCAGCGACATTCGCCACGGCCTGGAAGCTGGTGGCGCAGGCGCGACTGACGCTGTAGGCGTCGGTGTGCACGCTCATTCCGGTACCGAGCACAATTTCCCGGGCGATATTCGGCGCCTCCGGCATCTGCACGACCTGACCGAAGACCAGTTGCTCAATGGCTTCCACAGGAATGTCGCTGCGCGCCAGCATTTCGCCAACCACCATTTTTCCTAAATCAACGGCAGGAACGCCATGAAATGCCGTCGCCTGACGCGCAAACGGCGTGCGTAACCCTGTGACAATGGCAATGCGATCGCCCTGACGGGTGATAAGCGGTAATGCCTGACTCATAACTCTCCCCTGTTAACCAAGACAACCAAGTGGTCTGACCTGATAGCATTGTTAACTAATTTTTTACATTAAGCCAATCGGGGAAGCGAAAAATTGCGAGCCAAAACACATTGAACAGAAAAGATAACGCCCCGTTCACGGGGCGCTAAGCGGAGGGATCAACGCAGACCCAGCTGGAAGATGAGGGATTCGGCTTCACAGCTAAACACAAAATCGATATCCAGCTTTACGCCGCCGTCAACGTCGGCGAAGACGGGATTAATTTTGCACGGTTCAGATTCCACACTGCGGGCTTTTTCGCTCAGCGCGGCGAGCATTTGCTCTGCTTCCGCGCGGTTGGCGAATACGCGGCTGTATGAGGCGGTGCAGTCGGTGTTGTCGACAATGGTCCCAACATCCATACAGCAGCAAACCGGGGTTTCATCAGCGCTACATTTACTCATCGTAGATTTCCTCTGGATATGCACCTGCGGTGCCAGACAATTAATGTGCCTATTTTACGCCCGCCCTCCGGTTTGCCTCCAGCCGATAATCGCTATCACCGCGTTAAGTGACAGAAATCACACTTAAAAATGATCTAAAACAAAAATCACCTTTTCTCCGCCGCCTTCCCCCCGACAATTTTGCCAGCTGGATCGCGTTTCTGTTATCACAATTGAAAAACTTCATAAACAAACTTGCAACAACTCATCTGGTCAGACCTATACTCAGCGCACTGGTCTGATTTCTCTGTTGTACCGCAGACCCTACACTTCCGCGCTTCTGTTACGGCATGTAACATAGTTTAAAAAAAAATAACTCAATGAGGTTATGGGCATGAGCCAGAAAACCCGCTTTACCCAATCTGCCCTTGCAGTGGCTGTCGCACTTGTTTCCACCCAGGCCTGGTCAGCAGGCTTCCAGCTCAACGAATTCTCTTCATCAGGGCTGGGTCGGGCCTATTCCGGTGAAGGGGCTATCGCAGACGATGCAGGCAATGCCAGTCGTAACCCGGCATTAATTATGATGTTTGACCGTCCGACTATGTCGGCGGGCGCCGTTTTTGTCGACCCGGGCGTCAATGTCTCCGGGACTTCCCCCACCGGCAAAAGCCTGAATGCGGACAATATCGCCCCGACAGCGTGGGTACCCAACTTCCACTTTGTCGCGCCGATTAACGATCAGTTCGGTTGGGGGGCGTCCATCACCTCCAACTACGGCCTGGCAACAGAGTATAACGATGATTATGCGGCCGGCAGCATGGGCGGTAAAACCGACCTGACTACGGCTAACTTCAACCTGAGCGGCGCCTATCGCCTCGACAGCAACTGGAGCTTTGGCTTAGGTTTCGATGCGGTCTACGCTAAGGCGAAGATCGAGCGCTATGCAGGCGATCTGGGTCAGATTGTCGCTGGCTCTGGCGCGCTGCCGCCGGCGCTGGCAGGCCAGGTGGCGAAGATCCCAGCCGACACGCAGATCGCCCATCTTAACGGCAATGCGTGGGGCTTTGGCTGGAACGCCGGTATCCTCTATGAGCTGGATAAGAACAACCGCTACGGTTTAACCTACCGTTCCGAGGTCAAGATCGATTTCGACGGTAACTATCGCAGCAGTCTGCCAGCGGCCTATAACCAGATCCTTGGCAACTTCGGTCTGCCGGCGGGTACTAACGGCCAGACCACCGGCGGTTCACTGACCCTTAACCTGCCGGAAATGTGGGAACTGTCGGGCTATAACCGCGTGGCGCCGCAGTGGGCGGTCCACTATAGTCTGACCTACACCAGCTGGAGCCAGTTCCAGGAGCTGAAAGCCACCGGCAGCAACGGCCAGACGCTGTTCTATAAAGAGGAAGGCTTTAAGGACGCCTACCGCGTAGCGCTGGGGACGACCTATTATTACGACGATAACTGGACCTTCCGCACCGGTATCGCCTTCGACGACAGCCCGGTACCGGCCAACAATCGCTCCATTTCCATTCCGGACCAGGATCGCCTGTGGCTGAGCGCGGGTACCACCTACGCGTTCAACAAGGATGCGTCGGTTGACGTCGGGATTTCCTATATGCACGGGCAGCATGTGGAAATCAAGGAAGGCCCGTATACCTTCCGCTCCGAAGGGACCGCCTGGCTGTACGGCGCCAACTTCAACTACCGCTTCTGATAAGCAGCGCGCAACAAAAAAGGGTGAACATTATGTTCACCCTTTTTTTATTCGCAGATTACTGTGAATCGATATCTTTCAGTTCATCCTGAATGGCCTGGGCGTTCAGATTGTCCGCCGGGGTCAGCTTACCGCCGTTGGCGATAAAGTCATGACGCTGGAAGTAAGCCTCACGCACCAGAATGTAAGGATCGGAAGACTGACGCAGCAGGCCGTCGGAATCCAGCAGCTGAGCGCGTGTCTCAATCCCTTCTACCGCCCATTTGCCGATCGACATCGGCCAGGTCAGCCAGGAGAGCACCGGATAGAGGCCATCGGCCATATCGCCGCCTTCGTCACGCAGGGTAAAGCTGCCGTAGAATGGCAGTTGCACATACGGACCATAGCCGACGCCATAGTGGCCGAGCGTACTGCCGAAACGATGCGGTTCAACGCGCTGCAGCTGCGGATTAGCCATCCCGGCGACATCGATCAGACCCCCCATCCCGAGGATGGTGTTCAGGAAGAAGCGGGTAAAGTGGACCATACCTTTATACGGGTCGCCCTGCAGGAAGGAGTTCACCATCACCGCCGGCTCTTCCAGGTTGCTGGTGAAGTTGCTTAAGCCATTGCGCGCTGGCTGCGGAACATAGTCACGCCATGCCACCGCGACGGGACGAAGCACGTAAGGATCAACCACGTTAAAGTTGAAGTTAAACATCGTGCGGTTAAACCCTTCTAACGGGTCTGAGCGCCCCTGCGGCCGATCGCCAGAGCTGGAACTGGCACATCCCACCAGCAATGTGGCGCCAAGCGCAAGCGCCGACAGGCGATAATTCATAGATGTCTCCCTGGTTTTTATGGCTATCGCGAGTTGCCATCCATGACGGAAAGACAACGTTTCCGCCCGTACAGATGTGAGCGATTGTAACAGCACGTTGAACGATGTCTATATCACCCAAGTTGTTGATTTGATCATAGCCTGGGAATAACGAGATCGCGGGGCTCCTATTCTAGCGGAGCGACAAAAATCTGACGTTACCATTTTTGCGATTTCAGAGTATGCCCAGCCAGACGCCAGGTAAAGCCGCTACGCTATTACTATACAGAGTGATAGCGAGGGCCACGAAATGGATGAACTTGATGATAACAAATTAAAGCCAGCGGACGACGAACGTGAGGTCGAAAGTGAAGAAAAGCAGCGCGGGGAGGAGATAGAAGTGGATGAAGACCGTCTTCCCTCGCGGGCGATGGCGATCCATGAACATATTCGTCAGGAAGGGGAAAAAGAGATGGAGCGCGATGCGCTGGCCCTGCTGTGGTCTGCGATTGCGGCCGGTCTGTCGATGGGCGCCTCGTTGCTGGCGAAAGGGATTTTTCACGTCAAGCTGGAGGGGATCCCGGGAGGGTTTTTACTCGAGAACCTCGGGTATACCTTCGGCTTTATTATCGTAATTATGGCCCGCCAGCAGCTGTTCACGGAAAATACGGTCACCGCCGTACTGCCGGTGATGCACAATCCCACCCCCGGAAACGTCGGTTTACTCATGCGGCTATGGTCGGTGGTGCTGGCGGGCAATCTCATCGGCACCGCGGTGGCCGCATGGGCCTTCAATTATATGCCTGTTTTTGATGAGCCGACCCGCCAGGCCTTCGTCAGCATCGCCGAAGATGTGATGAAAAACAGCCCGACGGAGATGTTCGCCAATGCGATTATTTCCGGCTGGCTGGTCGCCACCATGGTCTGGATGTTTCCCCTCGCCGGCGCCGCCAAGATCGTGGTGATCATTCTGATGACCTGGCTTATCGCCCTGGCGGATACCACCCATATCGTGGTGGGCTCGGTGGAGATCCTTTATCTGGTGTTTAACGGAAGCCTGCCCTGGAGCGACTTCATCTGGCCTTTCGCCCTGCCGACGCTGGCGGGTAATATCTGCGGCGGGACCTTCATCTTCGCACTGCTGAGCCATGCGCAGATCCGTAACGACATGAGCAACAAGCGAAAAGCGGAAGCCCGCGCGCAGGCCGCTGCAAAAGCCAAAAATGCCGACCGGGCATAAAAAAGCGCTCAGAATGGCGAGGGTTTAAGCAGTCAGACGGTATAGCTATTACTCAGGCGGGCGAAAAACGCTATACTCGTGCCGCCTTGTCCCCTTAGTTAAATGGATATAACGAGCCCCTCCTAAGGGCTAGTTGCAGGTTCGATTCCTGCAGGGGACACCATATCGACATCCAGCCACATCTCCCCTAGTCTACAAAACCCCATCAAACCCTGATTATTAAAGGATTTTCGTTATCCTGACGTCCAGTTACATCTATTGAAATCCAGTGCATGTATGGGGCATAATCCGGGGCACTTCCGGTTCGATGTAAAATATGCCCCCAAAATGAACAGAAACATCCGCGACAAACTCTCAGCACAAACCTGTAAAACAGCCAAACCCAAAGAGAAAAGTTACAAACTCTCTGACGGTGGCGGCTTGTATCTTGAAGTATCCCCGACAGGTTCTAAATACTGGCGTATGAAGTATCGTCGTCCTTCTGACAGAAAAGAAGATCGCCTCGCTTTTGGCGTATACCCCGATCTGAATCTGGCTGGTGCCAGAGCAAAACGAGATGAAGCCAAAGGTCTTCTCCTCCAAGGTATCGATCCGAAAGCTAAGCAGAAAGAAGAAAAAGCAACGGCGAATGGAACCTATACTTTTGAAGCTATCGCACGCAGCTGGGCAAATCATCAGATGTGGAGTACAGATCATCAGAAACGGGTATTAAGCAGTTTAGAACGATACATTTTTCCTGCCATCGGCGCGTTAGATATCCGCAAACTGGAAAGCTTCAGCATTACACCGCTATTTCAGAAAGTGCACGAGATGGGAAAGCACGATACTGCGGATCGATTGAAACAGCGGGTAAAAGATGTGGTGCGCTACGCTCGATTGAGTGGTGCTAAAACTGAGATTATCCCTGATGACCTCAATATCCGTTTAAAGAAGCGTGATACAAAACATCATGCAGCATTAAAAACAGGTGACCTAGCCCTATTTTTCCAAAAGTTAGCAGGCTTTAACGGAAACCGGATAACACGTCTGGCTATAGAGCTAACCATGCTGACCTTTGTTCGCTCAAGCGAACTTCGCTTTGCTCGCTGGAATGAATTTAACCTTGATGAGGCTCAATGGGTAATTCCCAAAAAAAGAGAGTTAATCGAGGGCGTAAAATTTTCCGATCGTGGCACTAAAAAGGGAAAAGTCGAACACGTTGTTTTCCTCAGTCGACAAGCGGTTTCTGTAATCGAACGTTTAAGGCAAATCACCGGTAACTATGATGTGGTCTTTCCAAGCGAACGCAATCCTAAAGGTGTGATGAGCGAGAACACTATCAATAAGTCACTCCGTTTGATGGGGTATAACACGCAAGAAGAGGCTACCGCTCATGGCTTTCGTACCCTCGCCTGTAGCGCTCTCTATGAGTCAGGTTTATGGCAACAGGATGCTATAGAACGGCAGATGAGCCATAGAGAAAAAAATGATGTCAAGGCGACTTATAGCCGCGATGCAACCTATAACGAAGAACGGGCAACCATGATGCAATGGTGGGCTGATTATCTTGATGCCAATCGCGAAACACATGTCACACCCTATGAATTTGGAAAGTTGAATCACAATGGATAGAGTTACAGGACTAACCGCATTTTTTCATAACTCGGAAGATGCTATTTATTTTGAAAACTTAATAAATCAGCTTTATATAAAGAACAAAAAACATATAGATAATCTTGATAAAGAAACGATTGCTGCTGCAATCTTAAGCAACTACAGATTAAGCAAATCAGAACTAAACTCCTTTGGTCGTTTAGGCTTATACCAATATGATCGATCGTCAGAATTAACGACCAGCGAAGAGTTCGAAATGCAATGTATTGAATTTTTAGGCTACATTGCGAAGGGTTACGAATATCGTGAAAACCCTATTCCGGGGAATGAAGGCTCTTTTCACATGCGTAAAGGTAGAAATTTTCCATATCCAGACGATGAAGATGTTTGGTATGGAAATTATGAGGGATTTTTCTTTCGACGATCTGAATTGGTGAAATTCTTCCCAGAATTGGAGATGAATTATCTGATAGATGAAAAATCAATCGGGACAGAGCGTGTAGCGGAACACTGGCGAGGTCGAGAGTTCGGGTGGAAAATGATAATTGGATTGACTATTGCTCTGAGTGAATCGAGTAGTGATTTTAAATTCCCCACTACTAATGAACTCAATATGTCAGCAATTTATAGAAAAATAGCCGATACGCTTGCAATACATGAAGGTATTGAAGCCAAAGAAAACACATTACACAAAATACTAGATAGTGCAGTGAAAAAGTATGCTCCAAATTTTTTAGAAAAAATATCAAAACATAAGAAACAAACGTCATAAAAATGATTGCTATCGTCATAAATAGCTAAAATCCATCCAAAAATAGCGTCTCAATGGCGCTATCATCGTCATAAAAATATAGTCACCAACTTCCAAACATTCCATTTAAAACAATGATTTACTACCTCACATCGTCAAGCAACGTATTACGAGGTCAACATGAAAAACTCCCTGATTCGTTTACATGAAGTATTAAATCGTACTGGTTACAGCAAAGCATGGATCTACGCTCTGATGAGCAAAGGTGAGTTTCCCCAATCGGTAAAAATAGGCACTCGTGCTATCGCTTTCATTGAACGCGAAATCGATGATTGGGTTGAACAACGCATAGCCGAATCTCGTAATCACGGGCAGTGCCACCACAGTTAACAAACTTATTTAGTTATGTACAACGAAACACCAATATGAAAACGGAAAAATAATGAACAGCATTCACAAGCTGAACAAAAATCATTCATGGAAAGCCAAAGCAGCATTAATACTAAATGACATGGAAATAAAATCAGCAAAATTCGTCGACATTGATTTATTTTGTTTAGCGATCAGTTTGCCAAAATCCACTATGCGCCAAGAAGATGGTGACATCATAATCCATGATGTTTATTTGAACGATAAGCACCTCATGGCAATTTCTACCGGAAATACTCATCTCATTACAAGAATGAGTTAGTAAAAAGGTTGCCAGTCAAGACATTATCGATATATCTTAATCGTGATTGAGCAGGAAGCTCAATCACCTCTTACAGGATGTAAGAGGTAATATTTATAAGGAATTAGAGTGAAAGATCAATATCTGGTTGCAGACGATGCAGCCGCTCATCTCAATATCAGCCGCGCCCGTTTTTTCGACTTTCGCAGATTCATCCCCACTTTTCCCAAACCCATCAAGACACGTGTAAATGGCTCTCGCCCTCGCCTTGTCTGGACACCTGATCAGCTAGATGCCTTTGCATTGTCTTTCTGGGGGGATCGTGCACATGCGTAATCTGACCAGAACCGAAGTAGCCAAGCTGATCCGGAATAAGCTGCTGAACGGCGGCAGGCTGACACCAAAGCAACTTGACCGGATTTTGCAGAAACACGGAAATCACGAGCGTAGCCGCGTTCTGGAGCTGTTGCGCTGTAAGTGGGGTATTCCCATCACCACAGACCGGAAAGGCTGTTACAGCATCGCCGAGAGTCATTTACAATGCTTTAGGGATGACCCCGATGATGTTCTATCTGGCTGGAAGGAAGACGCGACAAAGAATCGTGAATATCGCCAGCTTTACCGCTTTGTTGCGACGCTTTCCAATTTAACTGGTATCAGCCGTGGGGCAAAAGGCGAAGTTCTGGCAGCAGTGAAAGCTCGGATTTAAGACAAAGAAAAGCCCGCTTTGCAGAGCGGGCTAGTAACACTTACTAGTTGAATGTATTAGAAAAACACTGTGAAATCATACTACTTATCGCTAGAAAAGCCAAAAGCAAAACACGCCTTTAAATCCAATGACAACCACGCCAGCGTATTTGTGCGCAGAGAGGGGCATAGCATTACAGCGGAGCATCGAGCATCAATGGGAGCAGGCAAAGCCAAAAGAAAAACCAGCAGACTCCCGCACAGCGCCGCAAAGCTTACAACATTCAGGAAAAACGCCCGCCTTATCGATCTGAACAAAACACCCGGCACGCCTTATTTCTTCACGCTGAAGCCTTTGAACGATATTGAACCGGGACACCTCAACAAGGTGTTGATAGGGTTAACAAGGCTTCTGAGAACCGCCTGCGCAGAGTATATCTACATACAGGAATGGGCAAGGCATGAAAAGACGCCGCACGTCCACCTTGTCGCCAATATACCTGGAGACACGATTGCAGAGGTGGAAGCATTTGCAGAGAGGGTTATCCGTTATTGGCTAAAGGAAATGCCGAAGAATATCAGCACCAGAATCAAGCAGGACGCCAGACCCGTTTACGATGCAATTGAATTATTTGGCTACATATCGAAGGGAACACCCGACGAGTTCAACGACAGAGCGGTAGCGACAGGCAAAGACTGGTCAGTAATTAACGTTACGGGTCGCTCAAGAGGCTGGGAGGAATCTAAGTTCATCGTTACCGAGGTGAGCCGCGAGATTGGGTTAGAAGTAAAACGAGAGATGAAGCGTGTTTCCAGTTCCAGAGGTGTAAAGCTGAGTAAGCGACCCAAAGGCTGCGACGACGAGACGAAGAGAACCATCTCGGAGGTTTCGCCTTTTACCATATCTGGGTTGTCGCGCACAGAGTCTGCGCGGTTGCTTGCTCAGGTCATTGACAACCAGCCACAGAAAGAACGGCAATTTCTCATAGAGATGCGTGATTTGTATCGCCAGGCACATGAGCGGGCTTCTCAAGAGGTAAAGAGCGAAATAGAACGGTTGTTACTCAACAAAGGCTATGACATGCACCATATGTTCCCTAAATGGGAAGCGCCGCAAATGAACAGATCTGAACGATACAATGCCGATCCCATTTTCAGACAGGTGTGTAACGCCCTGAAAGTGGTAAGGGCAGCCAGACGAAGGTCACCAGTTTCTGTTAGTAGTATGAAGGAATGACAGTTGTTAAGTTATCGACCAGTAAAATTCATAGATATAGAGTAGTCGCAAGCGGCGGTATTCACCGCCAAAGCCGCAAAACGTCCACGGTCAATCTAGGCGCTCCGCGCCAACGTTGAGAGCGGACGGAAACGGAAAACCAAAGTCCTAGAAAAAAAGCTAACTATCTCGAAGGGCATCCGAAGAGAGAAACTGGATTGAGAGAATAAAGACTTATACCTTTTTGTTGATGGTCTTTGGTTAACAAAAGTCAAAAAATTGACGTTAAAACGTTGGTTCTATAAGAACTGTTTGATCATCAGTTGATGTCCAGCGAGAGCACGTCGGATAAGGCATGAGAGGCTAAAACGCCGTATAAACCTTGCAACGTAAGGTCAAAAGAAAACCATTTTTTTATCTGTAAGAACAAGCGGGGCAATTTCGCCCCGCTCAATGCTCATAAAAATCACCGCTGGTGGTTTCACCACTCGAAATCAATATCCAGAGGTTCGATCTCAGGTATCGGTTCTGCGGCAAGGGAAGCGGTCAAAGCTGCGAGTTCAGGTTCCCAATCTTCCAGATGCTTTTCGACTTCAGCCATAGAAAGGCTTTGTTGAATAAATCGAACTTTTGCTGAGTTGAAGGATCAGATCACGCATC